>CAMWGS010000104.1 GCA_947173865.1 uncultured Ruminococcus sp. | reverse complement strand
TTACTGTAGTCAATAAAATATTTATGCGGTTGTACATGAAATCTATGTTATTGATTCTTTGACGGATTCTGTAATTCTGTTCATTCTTATGTCGGAATGTTCACCAATTGTTTTTATAATATAGTCTGTTTTCTTGTCAAGTACTTTGGTGATAATACTTTTTATTTTTTCTTCGCTGATGATATTTTCAATTTTTTCCGTCAACATTCTGTCAACAACTTTTTCAATACCTGAGACCCCGTAAGTTCCCGTACGTCTGATAGACGGCAGGACTTCTGATGTTACCCAGTGCTTGAACTTTTTATAGCTTTTAAGTCTTGACGAAAGAGTAAGAGAGTATAAACCGCTTTCGTTTATTACCGCCATTAGTTAAAAGGAGGTAACATCTTGTTAAATCCTCTTCATCAACATGGTCTTTTATAGTTTTACGATATGTATGCAGCAGGTAAGCGGATAATGAAAAACGCCTTTCTTTTAGAAAAGCGTTTTTATAGCTTATTATTTTAATCTGCCGTATTTACCGAAGAACCACGCCTCCGCCTTCCCATGCGGCACTTACTTTGTTATAAATCTGAGACATTACTTTACTTCTGCGTTTTTTGTAGAAAGTAGATATTCCGAAATAAAGTATTACAGAGAGACCAACACCTGCTATAACAGCACTCCACCACGGAAGAAGTCCTGATATCATGGTAATAACCATGATAAGCCATACAACTGCTATACCTGCAATAATCGGGATTCCTCCCGATGCCATGAAAGAATTATTGCGTACTTTTATGTATTTTCTGATTTCATTTGTTGTAAGGTTGTCCTGATAACGAGCAACAAAGTTATCTGCACTTGCCCATTTCGAGAACTGTTTTACATCAGCAAATTTTGCGGTATAGTCTTGACCGGTATTTGTTACACGATACTTTACAGTTACACCGTCGCTTTCGGTCTGAGCACCCATAATATGAATGACTGTACCGGCTTCTGCCTGACTTCTGAGACTTTTTGTTATAAGATATTTTTGGTCAACGGCATCTTCAATATTGTTGAGCAGTAGTCTCATAAAAAAGCTCCTCCTTTTTTGTATATGATTTGTTTCAGTCCGCACGGGCATTTTCAGGAATACGGCATATACCCGAATAGTCAGACTGTTTCATGTCAGAAAGGGCTACCGACAATGTTCCTCCCCTGCTGATGAATTAATCTGTAAATCTTCCGTAAAAAGAAACGGCAGATTTTTAAGTTGTTGAAAAAGTACTATTCATGCTATTTTATAATAACATATTTTTTGAAAAAAAGCAAGTGTATTTTAACACCTTTATGAAAAACAGTTAAGACCGGCATGAAAAAATTTCAACGTAATATAGCCTTAAAACTGTTTTCAACGAAAATCAGGCAAAAAATTTGTGCATAATAACGAAATGTAATTATCAAATACTATTATATGTTTTGTATACTTGAAATGATTTTTCAATTATATTCACTTACGGAAATATATTATTCGCTTTAATTTTAGTAAGTTTATGCTAACATATATTATGCGTTTCATATGGTTAACATATATTCATTTTATGGAAATGATAGGTTATAATATATGTATACGTTTAGTCAGGAGTGGATTTTTATTAAAACGGTTGAAATATTTACAGACGGTGCGTGCAGCGGCAATCCCGGTGCAGGAGGCTACGGAATAGTGATGCGTTATGGTACGCATGAAAAAGAGCTTTCAGGAGGTGAGAGTGCGACTACAAATAATAGAATGGAACTTACAGGTGTTATTGTTGCATTGTCGGTACTGAAAGAACCGTGCAAAGTTATTCTGACAACGGACAGTAAATATGTTGCTGACAGTGTTAAAAAAGGCTGGGTTTACAACTGGCAGAAAAAAAACTGGGTTAAAAAGGGTGAACCTGTTCCGAATACGGACCTTTGGAAACAGCTTATTCCGCTTCTTGAAAAACATGAAGTGACTTTCAACTGGGTGAAAGGTCATGCGGGACACCCCGAAAACGAACGCTGTGACAGACTTGCCGTTGAACAGCGTGATATATACTCGTTAAAATAAAGAGGAGGTATTTTTTATGGAAAAAAGATTTATTTATGCGGACAATGCCGCTACTACTGCCGTTTCGGAAGAAGTTCTCAGTGCTATGCTTCCGCATTTCACAAAGGCTTACGGAAATGCATCAAGTATATACAAACTCGGCAGAGACGCACAGAAAGACGTTGAAGAAGCAAGAGAAAAGGTTGCAAAGGCTATCGGTGCAGAACCGAGAGAGATTTTCTTTACAAGCTGTGGTTCTGAGGCTGACAACTGGGCAATAAAGGGCGTTGCCGAAAGCATGGCTAAAAAGGGTAAGAAACATATTATTACATCTGTTTTTGAACATCATGCGGTGCTTCATACCTGTGAATATCTTGAAAAACACGGTTTTGAGGTAACATATGTTCCTGTAAGTGCTGACGGTTTTGTAAATCCCGAAGATATAAAAAATGCAATCCGTGAAGATACGGCACTTGTCACAATCATGTACGCAAACAACGAAATAGGAACAATCCAGTCGATTGATGAAATTGCAAAGATATGCAAAGAGAAAAAAGTGATTTTCCATACTGACGCTGTACAGGCTGTGGGACACGTTGAAATTGATGTCAAGAAACAGGGCATTGATATGCTTTCACTTTCGGGTCACAAGATTCATGCACAGAAGGGTATAGGTGCATTGTACGTAAGAAAGGGAATAACACTTCCCAATCTTATTCACGGCGGAGCTCAGGAACGTAACAAGCGTGCAGGTACGGAGAATGTTCCTGCTATAGTGGGGCTTGGCGTTGCCATTGAAAACACTACAAAGAATATTGCCGAAAAGACAGCTGTTATTGTTCCGAGAAGAAACAGACTTATTGACGGTATTCTGAAACTTCCCTATACACGCCTCAACGGTGACAGGGACAAGCGTCTGCCCGGTAATCTTAATATTTCCATTGAGGGAATAGAGGGTGAGTCACTTCTTCTTATGCTTGACTTGAACGGTATATGTGCTTCATCGGGTTCTGCCTGCACTTCAGGCTCTCTTGACCCGTCTCATGTACTTCTTTCAATCGGTCTGAAACATGAAGTTGCACACGGTTCTCTCCGACTTTCGATTGAGGAGGACATTACTGACGAAGATGTTGACTACATTCTGGAGGTTGTTCCGAAAGTAGTTGACAGACTGCGTTCAATGTCACCTGTGTGGGAAAAGATGATGAAAGGTGAAAGTTATGAATAATACAAAGTCGTGTATGAAAATTACACTGACCGACACAAAGCCGTCAATTTTTGAGAGTAAGGCAGGCGGACTGGGCTATATTCCGCATGACAAGGATTTCCCGACAGACAGCAACGGCAATCAGTTAAGACTTCTCGCACAGATAGAGTGCGACAAAATTCAGCTTGACGGTTTCATGAATAAGGGACTTTTGCAGTTCTGGATTATGAATGATGATGATTGTGGTTTGGATGGGGTCAATCCGACTAATCAGGATGGTTTCAGAATTATATATTACTCCGAAACTGACCGAACTGTAACAAAAGAGAAAATAGAAAATAAGTTCGTAAAGAACGGGTATGACGACAGTGAATATAGTAATTTTCCTGTTTTCCGTGAGTGTGGTATGAGTTTTGAGAAGTCGGAAGATAGTTATATTGACTATGATGAAATCGAAGATGACGATGAAGAGAGCTGGGAAATAAATTCAAGTCATAAAGTCGGTGGCTATCCTTACTTTACACAGAGTGACCTACGTGACGAAAAACAGCTTGAATATTATGATTTTCTGCTGTTTCAGCTTGACACGGACTATATCGGTGAAGAAGATATAGTTATGTGGGGAGATTCAGGCGTGGGAAATTTCTTCATAAACAGCGAAAAACTAAAAAATTGTGATTTCAGCGATGTCCTCTATAACTGGGACTGCTGTTAAATATAAAGGAGAATGATATATTATGATGTACAGTGAAAAGGTACTTGACCATTTTTCAAATCCGAGAAACGTAGGCGAAATTGAAAACGCTGACGGCGTTGGTGAAATAGGAAACGCAAAGTGCGGTGACATCATGAAGATGTACCTCAAAATCGACGACGGTATTATTACAGACGCTAAATTCAAGACATTCGGCTGTGGTGCGGCAGTTGCCACTTCATCAATGGCTACAGAACTTATAAAGGGTAAGTCCATTGACGACGCTCTCAAGCTTACAAATGATGCTGTTGTTGAGGCTCTTGACGGTCTTCCTGCTGTAAAGGTACACTGTTCCGTGCTTGCTGAGCAGGCTGTACGTTCTGCACTTTCCGATTACTACACAAGACAGGGCATTGACCCGCTTCCGATTGTGGGAGAAATCAAAGAACCCGAGGAATAATATGCAAATCAAAGTTGAAAAAGCAGATTCAAAAGATATTAATGAACTTGTTCAGATGAGAATTGATTATCTTACTGAGGATTACGGCAGTCTTACTGACGTTCAGATTCAGAAGATTAAAAATCAGCTTCCGGTTTATTACAGGAATCATCTTAATAAAGATTTGTTTGTATATATTGTAAAACCGGAAAGAATAGTTTCGTGTTGTTTTCTGCTTTTATCTGAAAAACCTGCCAATCCTGACTTTATTAACGGCAGAACGGGAATTGTTATGAATGTATATACAAAACCTGAATGCAGAAGAAAAGGTATTGCAGGAAGAATAATGAATGTCTTAATTTCCGACGCAAAGGAAATGAAACTTGATTTTGTCGAACTGAAATCAACCGACTGTGGATATAATCTTTATAAATCCGTAGGATTTAAAGAAATTCGTTCAAAGTATCACAATATGAAGATTATTCTATGAAATTAAAATACCCACACAGAATAAAAACTGTGTGGGTATTTATTTTTATTTTAACTGTTCAAGACAAATATTATAGATTTCGTCATATGTGATTTTTTCGTCTTTTGTGACATACTCATTATCTGCCGAATAAATCTTGTTGGCAGGATAAGTTCCGATATATTGTAGATTTTCGGATTTTGTAATTGCTGTATAAACGGCCGTACCGTTTTGTATTACTATAAAGTAATTATATTCTTTATAGTCTGAGAAAAAATTTTCAAGCCTTTCTTCAAACTGACTTACAAAATCGTCGTTTACATTATAGCTTCTGTTGTGGTCGGAAGATATAATGCAGGTTTCAGGCAGTTCAACGTCCGGCTCGTCCAGTTCGGTGAGCGAAGCTGCGGACGCTTTATACATTGTGGCAGCACCTGAATTTATACTTGCCTGTTTTGCTTTCTTTATATAGCCCATCATAAAAAGGTCGGTTTTCCAGCCCTCACCGTCAATATAGTACATGATAAGTTCCTGTTCATAGGTATCTTTTTCACCGTTTTTGTTCTCAGATTCAAATATACAATTGACTAAATGTCCGTCACTGATTTCAAAGTACGGTTTTAAATCTGACATATCAATAGCTTCTGCAAATTCGTCGTAATCTATATTTTCACTGCCGTTCTTTTCAATGTAGTCACTTATCGCCTGAAATCCACCGTACATTTCGTTAATCAGTACCATATAGTCATCAGTTATAGGCTCATCGGAAATAATTTCAGCAAGGCGTAAACTTTCATTTGACGTATCGTACATATCGTCAGCAACTTCATCAAGTGAAACACCGTTCATTTCCGCTATAATTTCAATAACGTTATAATATCTGTCGGGAAATACAAGGCTAATCATTCCTTCAGCGTCTTTGTTGTTAATGCACTCCACAAGCATTTCTATTGCTTCTTCATAAGAACCTTCGGCGGACAGTTTTTCAGCTGATTCGGTTATATTTTCTGATTCTTTCCCGTCGGTTTCTTCTTCGGTGACTTCATCTGTTTCGGATTCGGTTACTTCTTCTGTAGTTTCTTCTTCCGTTACTTCCTCAGAAACAGAAGTCACAGAAAATTCTTCCGAAATTTCGTCGGCAACATCGTTTCCGCATGAGGCAAACGAACACAATACCGCCGTAAAGGCAAGCACCGCAATAATTTTTTTCATAGTAATAACCTCTTTTCTATTTTATTTTATCAAGACAAATCTGATAATCTTCTTCATATGAAAGTATAATATAGTCATCTTCCGTATATTTATACTTGTCAGGGAATGAACTGAAAGACTTTGGTTTTCCCTCGTATACACCGCTTACATTTGAAATCTCACCGTTTTCCACAACAATGAAGTATTCAAGATTGTCATTCTTCTGATAATACTTACTTATGCCGTTTACAAAATTGTCCGCAAATTCACTGCTTACATTGTAGTTTTTACTGCTGTCGGACGAAACAATAAAGTTTTCAGATTCTGTTTCCGTTTCGGAAAGAACGGTTTCCGCTGAATTATATATATATTCAGTTTCCTGATACACGGCTTCTTTCTCCGTTTCATACATGGAAGATACAAGCCAGAAGTCTATTTTCCAGCCCTCACCGTCGATATAATAGAGTATAAATTCCCAGTCTATAAATGATTCATATTCTGATTCGTCCCATGAATCGTCGACAGGTTCACGAGACAGCATACAGGTGAGTTTTACAGCATTTTCTACATGAAAATATGCATTATTGAGTTGTAGCTCTCCTGTAATCTTTTTTATTTCATCAACATTTTCAGTGCCGTTCTGTTCGATATATTCACCTATAGTCTGAAATTGTCCATAGTTGTCGTCAAACAGGGATATATAATCCTGTGCAAGAGGTTCTGTTGAGTCAATACTGTAAAGATTAAAATTTTTAAAAGATATTGTATCTAAAAATTGGAAACACAGCGGGTCAATTATTTCCGTTTCGTAAAGTAACTTTATAGTATCAAAATATTTGTCGGGATATGATACTTTTATTATGCCGTCTATGTCATTATTGGCTGAGCATTCAAAGAAATTTTCTATTATTTCCTGATATTCGGCATTTTCATCTGTTGTTTCAACAGTTGTTTCTTCTTCCGTAGTCACTTCTTCTGTTACCATTTCTTCCGTAGTTTCTTCTTCCGTTACTTCCTCAGAAATAGAAGTAACAGAAGATTCTTCTGTTGTTTTGTCGGCAACATCATTTCCACATGAAGCAAACGAACATAATACCGCCGTAAAGGCAAGTACCGCAATAAATTTTTTCATATTAAAAACCTCTTTTCTATTTTATCGGAAAATTCGGAAATATTCAATAAAATTTCAATATTAATGTGATATACTTGAATTACAATAAAAGTAGTAAAAATTTTTTATTAATTTTGTTGCCATTTTTTTTTTTTTTTTTTTTTT
>CAMWGS010000103.1 GCA_947173865.1 uncultured Ruminococcus sp. | reverse complement strand
CTTCACACTTCAACTCATTATCCCGCAAACTACGGTTTCATTCCGAGAACCTATTCAGACGACAATGACCCGCTTGACGTGCTTGTCCTCTGTTCTGAAAAACTCATTCCGCTTACTCTTGTGAAGTGCTATCCCGTCGGTGTTATCAGAATGCTTGACAACGGTCATCGTGACGACAAAATTATTGCCATTCCGTTTGATGACCCTAACTATAATATGTATAAGGATATCGACCAGATACCTAAGCATATTTTTGACGAAATGAGCCACTTCTTTACCATTTACAAGGAACTTGAACACAAGACCACCGCTGTTAATGAAGTGGAACACGCAGACGTTGCAAAGCAGATTATAGCAGAGGATATTGAAAGCTATATCGAAAATTTCTGCAAGTAATAAAGACTAATAATATAAAAAACTGAAAGGAAAAAATTTATGACAGCTTCAAGTGAAAATTTATTCAGTGAATCAAACGTTGCACCAATCGGCATTATCGCTATGGAAAGTGTTAAGGAAATCGGTGCTAAAATCGACAGCTATCTTGTTGACTGGGCAGGCAAGGCAGGCTATGAGACAGATACTTTTCTTGTTGAAAGCGAGTGCCCGAGGTTTTCTTCAGGCGACGGCAAGGGTCTTATAAAGTCTACAGTTCGTGGCAAGGACCTTTTTATAATCGTTGACGTAGGAAACTACAATATCAAGTACAATTATTTCGGCATGGAAAATGCAATGTCTCCTGATGACCATTATCAGGATTTAAAGAGAATCATTCAGGCTGCAAGCGGTAAGGCTCACAGAATTACAGTAATTATGCCTAATCTTTACGGTGGAAGACAGCACAGAAGAAGTTACCGTGAGTCTCTCGACTGTGCCTGTGCTTTACAGGAACTTGAGGCAATGGGCGTTTCAAATATTGTTACTTTTGACGCTCATGACCCGAGAGTTCAGAATGCCGTACCTCTTATGGGCTTTGATAATGTAATGCCTACATATCAGGTACTTAAAACCATGTTCAACGATATCAAGGATATTGACTGTTCAAAGGATAAGTTCATGATTGTCAGCCCCGACGAAGGTGCTTTAAACAGAAATATGTATTATGCTTCTGTTCTCGGTGTTGAAATGGGTATGTTCTACAAGAGACGTGACTATTCAACTATCGTTAACGGCAGAAATCCTATTGTTGCACATGAATATCTCGGAAACTCTGTTGAGGGTAAGGACGTTTTTGTTGCTGACGATATTATTTCTTCGGGTGAATCAATGCTTGACCTTGCTTACAACCTCAAGGAAAAGAAAGCAAAGAGAATTTTCACATACGCAACCTATGCTATCTTCACAAACGGTCTTGAAAAGTTCGACAAGGCTTATGAGGACGGTTATATTGACGGCGTTTTTGGTACAAATCTTACTTACAGAACTCCAGAACTCCTCAGCAGACCTTGGTTTCATGAAGTTGACGTTTCAAAGTATATCGCTTATTTCATTGAAGCTATAAATCACGACGTTTCAATAAGCAAGATTATTGACCCGCACGAAAAGATTCAGAATCTTCTTAAAAAGTACGGTATGAAATAATTATAACAGACATCTCCGCCGAAATATGCGGAGGTGTTTTTTTGATTGTAAACTTTAGTTAACTGGGTTTATGAAATTTTTGTGAAAGTAATTGACATATATTTGTCAATGTGATATAATTTAACTTATCTCAATAAAGAAAGGATGAGTTTATTGCTCCAGCTTAAAGATATTTTCAAGCAGTACGGAAGCGGTGAAAACAAAGTGACGGCTCTTAATGGTGTTAACGTTACTTTCCGTGAAAACGAATTTGTTGCTATTCTCGGACATTCAGGCTGTGGAAAAACGACAATGCTAAATATTATCGGAGGTCTTGACCATTATACTTCTGGTGACCTGATAATAAACGGTGTTTCAACCAAAAAGTACAAGGACAGAGACTGGGACGCTTACAGAAATCATTCCATAGGTTTTATTTTCCAAAGTTATAATCTGATTCCACATCAGACTGTACTTGCAAATGTTGAACTTGCTCTCACTATTTCGGGCGTTTCAAAATCGGAAAGAAAAAGACGTGCTAAAGAGGCGCTTGAAAAAGTTGGTCTCGGAAATCAGCTTCATAAAAAACCTAATCAGATGTCGGGCGGACAGATGCAGCGAGTTGCAATTGCCCGTGCGTTGATAAATAATCCCGACATTCTTCTTGCCGATGAACCGACAGGAGCTTTGGACAGTGAGACAAGTATTCAGGTTATGGAGCTTCTGAAAGAAATTGCAAAAGATAAGCTTGTAATTATGGTTACGCACAATCCTGAACTTGCTGAAGAATATGCTACAAGAATTGTCCGTATCAAAGACGGTCAGCTGACGGACGACAGTGACCCGTACACACTCGAAAAAGAAGCCGAAATAAAAGAAGCATCAAAAAAGAGAGTCTCAATGTCGTTCGGTACGGCAGTATCGCTTTCAATGAATAATCTGATGACCAAAAAGGGCAGAACGCTTCTTACAGCTTTTGCGGGTTCTATAGGTATTATAGGTATTGCAACTATCCTTTCACTTTCGACAGGCGTAAACGACTATATAAACAATGTTCAGGAAGAAACACTGTCATCATATCCGTTGCAGATTACAATGGAAACAACAGATACATCAGAGATGCTTGCTGCCATTATGGGAAATGCAGACGAAGAAAGTCAGAAAAATTCCGATTCTGAGACGGTATATGCAAATACTGCTATGTATGATATGTTTAATACCATGAACTCGTCAGCAAAACAGGTCAATAATATGAAAAAGTTCAAGGAGTTCGTTGACAGCAACGAGACCATAAAAGAAAAGTCAACTGCGGTTTCATATACTTATGATATTAATATGCCTGTTTTCACTCAGACTCCCGACGGTGAGATTATAAAGGTAGACTTTATGGATATGTACTCAAAGGCTCTCGGGATTCAGGATTCGGAATATATGTCAATGGCTACAGGCAGTCCTATGGCAAGTATGGAGACTTCAATGATGGGTCTTGACGTAATGACCGAACTTATAGCGTCTGAGGACGGCACTCAGGTTAACGACATGATTAAAAATCAGTACGATGTTGTTAACGGCAGGTGGCCTGAAAACTACGATGAAGCAGTTGTTGTACTTACAAAAAACAATGAACTCCCTGATATTATAGCGTATGCAATGGGTCTGAAAAATACTGATGATTTTTCGGAAATTCTCAAATCGGCAATGAGCGGTGAGAATATTGACGATTATGGTCAGACAGAATGGAATTTCGACGAAATTACTGACAAGAAATTCAAAGTAATTCTGCCGTGCGAGTACTATCAGCAGAATGAAAACGGTAATGGATATGCCGACCTTACCAAAACAGAAACAGGTCTTGATTTTCTTTACAGCTCGGAAAATATAGGAACTGAAATTAAAATAGTCGGTTTTGTACGTCCGAATGAAGACGCTAAAGTAGGAATGATATCGGGATATATTGCCTATACTCCTATGCTCACAAAGCACGTAATAGAACAGGCTGAAAACAGTGACATTGTTAAAGCTCAGACCGAAAATCCCGAAACGGATATTATTAACGGTTCTGCATTCCTCACCGATGATTACGAAGAACCCGACGAAAATGAAAAAATTTCAGTTGCAAAGGATTATATTAATGATGCAGATGATAAACAGAAAGCGGAAGTTTATCGTTTTGTTGCATCAGTTCCCGACAAATCTGAAATGATGAAAGAAGTTCAGGCAACAATTTCTAAAATATCCGACAGCGATAAACAGACACTTGTTTCTGAATTTTATGCACAGCAAATGGGTGTTGAAAGTTCGCAGGTTGCGGAATATATCAAGACCATGAACGAGGACGAATTCAATGAAGCATTGTTCGGTGTTGTAAGTATGCAGTACATGGAGCAGGCTACAGCGGAAACAGAAAAAAAGCTTGCTGAATATTCTGACAAGGAACTGTCTGAAGAACTTGATAAAATGAAACTTCCTGACGAGGCATATGTTCAGATTTATGAGAATTTCACTCCTGTTGAAATATCGGAATCAACATATGAAGAAAACCTCAGGACTCTCGGAAAAATCGACATTTCTAACCCGTCGTCAGTCAGCATATATGTAAAGACTTTTGAGGACAAGGACGATATAGCCGATGCAATCAAGGATTACAATAATTCTGTAAGTGAAAGCGATGTTATTCACTATACGGACTATGTGGCACTTCTTATGTCGTCCGTTACAGGAATTATAAGTGGTATATCATATCTGCTTATTGCCTTCGTTGGAATTTCACTTGTGGTTTCTTCAATAATGATAGGAATTATCACATATATTTCGGTACTTGAACGTACAAGGGAGATTGGTATACTCAGAGCTATCGGAGCATCAAAACACGACGTTTCAACTGTGTTCAATGCCGAAACTCTTATAGTCGGACTTACCGCAGGACTTCTCGGGATAGGAGTTTCCGCACTTCTTACAATTCCTATAAACCTTATAATTCATTCTGTAACTACTCTCGACACTCTGAATGCTTATGTACCTGTTCCGGCAGCGATTATACTTGTTGTTATAAGTATGGTTCTTACACTTATCGCCGGACTTATTCCGTCAAGAGTAGCATCAAAGAAAGACCCCGTTGAAGCACTCAGAACTGAATAGTAAATCAAAAAACGGACGTGTAAAACGTCCGTTTTGTTTTTAGCCTGTAATTTCTTCGGAAAATTTCTTTATATTTTCGGCAAGGTTTTTTATGTATTCTTCATTGAGAACATCACTGAACCCACATTTTTCAAGTGCTGATTTGAACTGATATTCGTCTGAGTTGCAGGGGATTTGTGCGATATTTTCATAGAGTTCAAGGGCCTTGTCTGGATTTCCAAAAATTTCAAAGGAAGCAAGTGCGGAAGTACCATAACTGATGTAGTAGGCAGGTTGTTCAAAGATATGCGTTACATAGTAAAACGGCAGACCTTCGCTTAAATCGCCCATTATTTCGTCATAACATTCAAGGACATCTTTCGGTGACATTTCGTCACGGTTTTCAAGCACCGTATATTCAAATTCTCCTATGAGAAAACCGCTGATTACAGATTCAAGCATAGTTGCGGTTTTGAGTATTTTCATAGCGTCGGACTGTTTTCCGTAAATGTCATCATAGAACTGTATTAACAGAAATTCAAAACCCTGAGACTGAATTTCGGCAATGTCAAGATTGTTCATATGTCTGAAAGTCGTTATATCATCATAGAAAGATGCGTGAAAATGTCCGAATTCGTGAACCGCAGTAAGAAAACTTTGGAAAGACTCATCATCATACATATATACAAGTGCACTGTTCTGAGCAGGCATATCAACAGTAAATGAACCGTCATAGCAGTCGTACCCCGAAGCGATTGTATACAGATTTTCGTCAATGATTTTCTTTGCGGATTTTTCGATGTCGGGTGAAAGTTCAGACGCATATTTCAGTATTTCTTCAAACGGATTTTCAAAGTAAACGGGTGAATCAATTATGTCGTCAAGTGCTTCAAAATCGTACAGACTTTCAAAAAGCTGATTATAGACAGGTACTATTTCACTACGTATAACATCACAAAGTTCGGTTATTTCTTCGGGTGTATAGTCACGGGAATATTGTTCGTAAAAAGTATCAGTTTCATAATTTTCAAGAATATCGAGATAAATTTTTGCACACAGGAGATTTTTTTCATCGTCATTGAGGTCATCGCTGTATGCCATTTCATAATAGTCATCAAGATATATATCCATGAACTGATAATCTTCCCTTGCGTATGCCTCGACGGTTTCCATGTCCATATCTGAATAATATTCAACCATATCGTCTGTTACGAATTCTTCAAAAAGACTGCCGTATTCTTCGGAAAGACTGCAAACGGTAAAGACGTATGAGATTATTTCGTAAACTGCGTAAAAATCTTCATAGCAACTGTCGTATTTTTCTTCTGTTTTTTCGTTGTTCCAGTCAAGATAATAGTCAACGGTGATGTATGAAAGGGAATCATTCACAAGGTCGAGGTCGTAAAGCAAAACGTCAATATCGTCTTTTATCTTTTCGTCATTTTCAGAGATTTCATAATCATCAAGAAGCTGATTGGCGTGTTTTCTTATTTCGTCCATGTCGGCAGGGACATATTCGGTTGGTGGTGTTTTGCGTTCTGATTTTTTTACTTCGGATTTATCTTTACTGACATCAGAAGATGCTTTTTTTGAAAATGATGTGTCTTTATTTTTTTTCAGTCCGCACGAACAGGTTGAAACAGAAATCAAAACAGCAAGAAATGCCGAAAGAATACGTAATTTTTTCATTTATTCTCCTTTGAGGACAGAAGTTTAACAGCGTCGGGGATATCAGGTATGCTGTTAACAATAATATCAGCTTCGGCAAGTTCTTCGTGAGAACCGTAGCCGTAACCACAGCCGACGGCTTTCAGATTATTTTTAACAGCAGTTTCTATGTCATGAAAACGGTCGCCTATTACTATAAATTCACCGTCATGATGTGATTTTATTTTTCGGAAAATTTCGTATTTGGGAATAAAGTCAAATTCCTCACAGCAATAAAAAGTGTCAAAAAATCTGTCGAGTCCGAAAACCTTCTTGTGACGTTCCATATAGTGAATGCGGCAGTTACTGAGAAAAATAAGTCTGTATCCCTGATTTTTCAGTATGGAAAGAACTTCTTCGGCGTGTTCAAAAAGTGACCCCTCGCCGGTGTCAACTCTTTCTGCCATATCATTACCGAGTATTATACGTGCTTTTTCACGGATTTTGCAGTCGAGTTCAGGTTGGAACTGTTCCCACATATCCGTTGAATTGAAACCAAGCCAGTAACTTATTTGTCTGTCGGTATATTCTTCGGGTCTGATATAACCGTTTTCGGAAAGCCACTTGCACGTATTACGGAAAGCAGGTGCATAAGTTTTCATTGTGTTGTGAATAGTACCGTCATAATCAAAAATAAGATTAGTCATTTTTTTCAATCTCTCTTATAAGGTTAATCATCTCAATCGCACCTTCAGCACATTCGCTACCCTTGTTTCCTGCCTTTGAGCCTGCTCTTTCTATTGCCTGCTCAATGTTTTCGGTAGTTACAACGCCGAACATAACAGGAATATCGCTGTTAAGTGAAACCTGAGCAATGCCCTTTGCGGTTTCGTTGCATACAAGGTCATAATGTGATGTTGAACCTCTGATTATTGCACCAAGACAGATTACAGCGTCATATTTGCTTGACTTTGCCATTTTCTGTGCAATAAGAGGAATTTCAAAAGCACCCGGAACCCATGCTGTGT
>CAMWGS010000102.1 GCA_947173865.1 uncultured Ruminococcus sp. | reverse complement strand
TGTCAATAGTTATTTTGTGTATGACGATTTTTTTATAACAAATATACAAAAATCAAGACTTATATTTTACAGTGTGGTCATATAATGTCACTGAAATCAAAGTCGTATGGTGACAAATAGTGGAAAGAACAGATTGTTATAAACTCCTGTGAATCGAAAGATATTCTGCCGTCTAAAAGTTTTCGGTCGTCAATAATGGATAAATTTGCCTTAGGTGTGTATTTTCTGAGAATATCTTCCTCGCACGAGCATCTGCGGTAAAATTTGTCAGTAAAAATATTGTTGCCTTTCAGAAAAATCCGCAAATTATCGGGACAATTTTCCATAAGGAGTGCCACAGGAAATCTGTACGAAAGAAACCCATAATATTCTGCAACTCCTTTTTCGTCATCTCGGGTAATCAGATACCAATTATCAAAAGGAGAATCATCATAAAATACGCATCGTATATTCGGCAAATTTTCAAGCTTACCCTGAATAGTTTTTGGATTGTAGTTTGCTGAATTTAAAATACCTTTTGTGAAAATATCGGTCAAGTCTTTAATCATAATTTTTAAGCATCTCCTTTACTTCGGGATTGTAATAAAGTCCAAGGTCGAAAAGTTTATTAATCTGACGGTTGGTAAGTCTGCCGTTAAGGGAGTAAACAAACTGTCCGTGTTCACGTTCCGTGCCGTTCCACGAGTCTATAACTTTAAGCCAGCCGTGTTTTCCAAGAGTACATTCGGGAAACTTTGTATTCGGAAAAAATTTTGCGGTAATCATTTTTGCAGCTTTTGTGTGACCTGTATAATCGCACGAATAAGTATCACCGTCGGGAGAAATCCAGCCGAGTCTGAAATTTTTGTCATTTTTAAAAAACATTTTTTCAAGGGGCAGAGGACATTCCTTGTCTGTTTCTATAAGTTCGCAAAAATTGTAGTCATTCGGATTGAAACAGAAATAACCGCCTTTTTCGTCGGATACAATCGGAAGTTTGTCCGCAGTAACTATATTTTCAAGATGCGTACCGTATAGCTGTTCAATACTGTCAAAATATTCATAATAATAATATCCTGTTTCGGACTTATATATTGCAAATTTTTTCATGACATACATCTCCTGTTTAAACGTATTATACAAAATTATATCATATTCAGTATAATTTTTCAAGTATATGAATAAAAAATATTTTACATTGATGAACTGCTGGAATATTTGTTATATATATGTTATAATTATGCCTGAAAGAGAGGTGCTTTTTATGGGTGAAAACACAGAGAAAATTCTTGCCGAGCATTTATTCACACAGCGTGAGGAAGATTTCAAACACGCTTCATTTGACCGTGAAATAGCATTCTATAAGAGTATATGTTCGGGAAATATGGAACTTGTACGTATGTTTATGAAACCGCTTTTTTGTGAGGGATGCGGAGTTTTAAGTGAAGATTCATTACAGAATTTGAAGTATCATATGGTTGTACTTGCTGCTCTGATAGCACGTTACTGTATAAAGGGCGGAATGTCACCTGAAGAATCTTACAGTATGAGCGATTTTTATATAATGAAAACGGACAAATGTAGAACAGAGGAAGAAGTGCGTGCGGTTCATACAGAGATGATTGAGGGATATACGGGCAGAATGAGAAAGATAAAAATAAACAATGTATATTCCAAACAGATAGTACGTGCTGTTGATTATATAATATGTCATGCACACAGTCGGATTCTTCTTGAAGAAGCTGCGGAATACCTTAAAATAAGTCCTGCATATCTTTCAAGACTTTTCAAACAGGAAACAGGTACAACTTTCAGTGAATATGTGAATAAACTAAAAATTGAAGAAGCGTCCTCACTTCTTCTTTTTACGGAGTACAGTGACCTCGAAATAAGTAATCTGCTCGGGTTCAGTTCACAGAGTTATTTTATAAAAGTTTTCAGAAAGCAGATGGGTCTTACACCGAAACAGTACAAGAAACAGTATAAAATTCTTGATTTTTAATATGTCATTATTTTACTATTTTTATCATGAAAGTTATATATTTATGTGCAGAAATGTATTATAATAAATACATTAATAAACGTTATTTAAAAATGAGAGGAGTTTATTGAATGAAAAAAAATATATTAAAACGCTGTGTGGCTGTTTTTGCGGTGTGTAGTGTCATGGCATCGGCACTTCCTGTTTCATATTTACCTGTAAGTGCGACATCAAATATAATTGATAATTCAACTTTTGAAAGCAACACTTTAGGCTGGAGTACATACAAGGAAAGCGGTGGTGACTGTTCTCTTGGTGTTGAGGACGGCAGACTTGCCCTTACTGTAAAGAGCGGAGGTAAATTAAACTATTCCGTACAGGTATGCTATGATATAATTCCGCTTTATCAGAACGGCGTTTACCGTCTGAAATACGATATTTCCTCGACGATTGACAGGGATGTTGAGGGAATGATTCAGCAGAACGGCGGAACATATCAGGCTTATACATGGAAAGGTCTTTCACTTACTTCCGAACCACAGACAATTGATTATGAGTTCACAATGGAAGAAGAAACCGATATAATGGCAAAAATGGTTTTCAACTGCGGAACGGCAGGAGAAGATATGCCCGAGCATAAAATTTATATTGACAACGTCTCTCTTGAACTGATAGACGACAGCAATGTTGATTACAGTGCAACACGTCCGTATGAACCACAGATAGTTACAAATCAGGTGGGTTATAAACCTGACAGCCGTAAAACAGCCGTATTCAAGAATATAACGGACGAAAGCGAATTTTCTGTAATAAATGCCGATACCAATGAGACAGTATATACAGGAAAGCTTGAAAATGAAACTGTGAACGCTTCGGCAGATGAGACAAACTGGAAAGGTGATTTTTCACAGGTAACGGAAGTAGGAAATTATTTTATAAAGTGCGGAAATCTTGATGATTCATATACTTTTGAAATCTCGGAAAACGTTTATACAAACCTGCTTGACGAAAGCGTAAGAATGTTGTATTTACAGCGTTGCGGTGTTGACGTTGAAGATGATACCTTTGGTCACAAAGCTTGTCATAATACTTTTGCCACTGTTTACGGTACAGATGATAAAATTGACGTTTCGGGTGGCTGGCATGATGCAGGTGACTACGGTCGTTATGTAGTTCCTGCGGCAAAGGCAGTAGCAGACCTGCTTTATGCGTATGGTGCAAATCCGTCGCTTTACAGTGACAATATCGGTATTCCCGAAAGTAATAATGGTGTGCCTGACATTCTTGACGAAGTTCGTTTTGAACTTGAATGGATGAAGAAAATGCAGAACGCTAACGGTGGAGTACATCATAAAGTAACGTGTGAGAGTTTCCCTGGATATGTTATGCCGGAAAATGAAACAAAACCGCTTATTGTTACAGAAATTTCAACGACTGCAACTGCCGATTTCTGTGCTTCAATGGCTATGGCTTACGAGTTCTATAAGGATATTGACAGGGAATTTGCAGATGATTGTCTTGAATGTGCTGAAAAGGCGTGGGCTTTCCTTGAAGAACATCCCGAATTTATTTTCAAGAATCCCGAAGATATTGTTACGGGCGATTACGGTGACAAATACGATATAGATGAACGTTACTGGGCAGCTGCTCAGATGTACCGTGCAACAGGTGACAGCAAGTATCTTGAAAATATATCAGATACAACGGGTCTTGACTGGTCAACGGTAGGCGACTACGGAAATATCGCTATTGTAACAATGGACGACATAGACAAGGAATCCGATATTTATAAAAAGGCTTACAGCAATATAATAAAGCAGGCTGATAAATTTGTATCTGCATCTGAAAAGTCAGGCTATGGCGTATCACAGTCAAAATTCAACTGGGGCAGTAATATGACTGTTGCAAACTCAGGTGTTATTCTCGGTGTTGCATATCAGCTTACAGGTGAGCAGAAATATCTTGACAATGCACAGGGACAGCTTGATTATCTTCTTGGTGTTAATCCTGTAGGCGAATGTTTCGTTACAGGTTTCGGAACGGTGTCACCGCAGAATCCGCACCACAGACCGTCAATGGCTAAGAATACGGCTATGAAAGGTATGCTCGTAGGTGGTGTAAATTCAGGTCTTGAGGACAGTGCTGCAAAAGCATATTGCCGTGATTTACCGCCAGCAAAGTGTTATGTTGACAACTCCGAAAGTTACTCGACAAACGAAATAACTATTTACTGGAACTCACCGCTTACTTATCTCCTTTCACTGACTGAAAACAGTTCTTCACAATCCGATATTATGTGGGGCGATGCAGATGAAAGTGGGAAAGTAAATATTAATGATGCTGTACTTATAATGCAGTCTATAGCTAATCCTGACAAATATAAACTTTCCGAACAGGGTAAAATTAATTCCGATGTTGCAGACCACGGAAATGGTATTACTAATAAGGATGCTCTGGTAATTCAGTATGTTGAATCAAGAACACTCACTGTTGCAGACCTTCCGCTTTATTCCGATTTTGATTATGACAGTCTGGAAGATAATACTCCACCTGTGACGACACCCACTACGTCCGCTTCTACCACAACTTCTTCCACAACTACAACAACTACTACATCTTCACCGTCTGTTTCAGGCATTAAAGATTATGGTACACCGATGAATGAAAAAGCCTCTATAGTTGCTGATTTCAGAAAAGGTGAAACTCCCGTGTTCTTTGCTTCTGACGGCTGGACAAACGGAAGTTGTTTTGACTGTGGCTGGTACAAGGAAAACACTTCTTTTGACGGCGGTGTTCTCAATCTTACCATTGATGAGGATAAAACGGGAAAGTATAATTATTCAGGTGCAGAGTACAGAACTGCGGACTTTTACCATTACGGATATTATGAAACTTCAATGCAGGCGATAAAGAATGACGGTGTTGTATCTTCATTCTTCACATATACAGGCGAAACCGATAATAACCCGTGGGACGAAATTGACATTGAAATCCTCGGAAAAGATACTACAAAGGTACAGTTTAATTATTATACGAACGGTGTGGGAAATCATGAATATATGTATGACCTCGGTTTTGATGCTTCGGAGGGATTCCACACGTACGGTTTTGACTGGCAGCCCGACCACATAACATGGTATGTTGACGGTAAGGAAGTGTATACCGCAACAAAGGATATTCCGTCAACAGCAGGAAAAATTATGATGAACGTATGGAACGGAATAGGTGTGGACGACTGGCTTAATGCTTTTGACGGCAAAACACCTCTTACAGCACGTTATCAGTGGGTAACGTATAATAAACAATAATATCCTCTCAAATATAATGTGAAACAGGTCACCCCATTAATAAAGGGTGACCTGTTTTTTTATTTCATACATTTATTACACTCGGAACAACAGCCGTGACACTTGTTAGTCTTTTTACTTCGTATACACGTTCTTATTGCCAAAAACAGTAAAACAGCTATTGCAGTTATAATTAAAATATCAGTGATATTCATATTTTATCCTCCTATCAAAGTGCTGATAATGTACACGGCAAAAGACGCAATCCATGCAATAACACACTGCCATACAACTACTCCTACAGCCCACTTTGTACCAAGTTCACGCTTTATTGATGCGACAGCCGCAACACAAGGTGTGTAAATAAGTGAGAATACTAAAAGTGACGCTGCCGCTGCCGAACTCAGTGCCGTTGTTATGTCTTTTGAGAACAGTACTTCAAGTGTTGAAACAACGCTTTCCTTAGCCATAAAACCACTTATTAACGATGTACAGATTCTCCAGTCACCAAGACCGATGGGTTTCATAACAGGTGACAGAATACCCGATATCATTGCAAGTATGCTGTCTTTTGAATCTTCGACTATATTGAAATGTGTGTCGAAACTTTGCAGAAACCATACGGCAATAGTCGCTATAAGTATGACTGAAAAGGCTCTTTGCAGAAAGTCCTTTGCTTTTTCCCAGAGAAGCTGAATAACGTTTTTAGGAGCAGGCATACGATAATTTGGAAGTTCCATTACAAACGGTACGGCTTCACCTCTGAAAAGTGTTCCCTTGTAAAGAAAGGCTATAAGGATTCCCATAATAATTCCGAAAAGATAAAGTGCAATCATAATCAGACCGCCGTGATTTTTGAAAAATGCGTTTACGAAAAATGCGTATATTGGAAGTTTTGCGGTACAGCTCATGAATGGTGTCAGGAGAATTGTCATTTTTCTGTCACGCTCGCTCGGCATTGTTCTTGTAGCCATGACGGCAGGAACAGTACAGCCGAAACCGATAAGCAGGGGAACTATACTTCTTCCCGAAAGTCCTATTTTTCTCAGCAGTTTATCCATAAAAAATGCCACTCGTGCAATATAACCGCTGTCCTCAAGGAGTGACAGGAAAAGAAACAGCGTTACAATAATCGGGAGAAAGCTTAAAACACTTCCCACACCTGCAAAAATGCCGTCTATGATGAGACTGTGAAGTGTTTCGTTTACTCCTGCTGAAGTAAGTGCCTTGTCTGTAAGATTTGTAATAGCGTCAACGCCATTTTCAAGCAGACTCTGAAGCCATGCACCTATTACGTTGAAAGTAAGCCAGAAAACGAGAGCCATTATACATATAAACGACGGTATTGCCGTGTATTTTCCCGTAAGTAACTTATCTATCTTCTGACTTCTTATATGTTCCTTGCTTTCTTTTGGCTTTTGGACTGAGTTCTGACAAACTTTATGTATATATGAAAATCTCATATCTGCAATTGCCGCACTTCTGTCAAGACCTCTCTCCTTTTCCATTTGTGAAACAATATGCTCAACCATTTCTTTCTCGTTCTGTTCAAGCATAAGCTGGGAAATAATCAGCTCATCACTTTCGGTGACTTTCCCCGCCGCAAATTTTACAGGCAGACCTGCATTTTCTGCATGGTCCTGTATGAGATGACTTATGCCGTGTAAACATCTGTGAACCGCTCCGCCGTTGTCGCTTTCACTGCAAAAGTCCTGTTTCTGCGGACGTTCCTGATAGTGTGCAACGTGTAAAGCGTGTTCTACAAGTTCTTCGACTCCCTCATTTTTTGCTGCCGAAATCGGTACAACAGGTACGCCTAACATGAGTTCCATTTCGTTTACATCTATGCTTCCGCCGTTTGAAGTTACTTCGTCCATCATATTGACGGCGACAACCATCGGGATATCCATTTCAAGAAGCTGCATTGTAAGGTACAGATTTCTTTCAATATTTGTAGCGTCAACTATATTTATAATTGCATGGGGCTTTTCTTCCAGCACAAAATTACGTGAAACTATTTCTTCCCTGCTGTATGGTGACATTGAATAGATACCCGGCAAATCAGTTACTTTTGTATTGCTGTGATTTTTTATAGGACCGTCCTTGCG
>CAMWGS010000101.1 GCA_947173865.1 uncultured Ruminococcus sp. | reverse complement strand
ATAAAAAACCGTACTTTTTTTCATGAAAGTACGGCAAAAAATAAATTAATAAATATAGAAGGGGAATCGGGGGATTACTTAATCCGATTATTATTATATAATGTTTTTCTTAAAATAGTCTTAAATCCTTACAGCCGTTTCAAGAGCAATTTCCATCATGTTACGGAAGCCCGACTGTCTTTCTTCTGCGGTAGTGGAAAGATTTTTCAGCGGACAGTCTGAAACGGTGAGTATACAGAGTGCATTTTTACCTGCTCTTGCTGCGTTCATATATAGTGCGGCTGTTTCCATCTCTATACCGAGTACACCCATTTTCTGCCAATGTGCGAGACTGTCGGAATCGTCGTAAAATGTATCGCTTGAAAAAATATTGCCCACATGGAAATCTGTGCCTTTGTTTTCCGTAACCTTTACGGCGTTTGAAAGAAGTTCCCAAGAAGCAGTGGGGGCATAAGTTCCTGGAAGATTGTACTGTGAAGCATAGGCGGAATTTGTACTTGCACTCATGGCAATAATAATGTCCCTGAGATTGACATTTTCGGAAATCGCACCTGCCGTGCCTGTTCTTATGATGTTTTTCACACCGTATTCGTTTAACAGTTCCCAAGAGTATATAGCCATTGACGGCATACCCATTCCGCTTCCCTGAACAGATATTCTTTTACTCTTGTAAGTTCCTGTATAACCGTACATTCCCCTTACTTCATTATAGCAGACAGGATTTTCAAGGTAATTTTCAGCTATGAATTTTGCACGCAGTGGGTCACCGGGCATAATTACTGTTTCTGCAATATCACCTTTTTTTGCATTGTTGTGTGGTGTAGGCATAAAGAACCCTCCTTTTTATTATTTTCTTAAAAGTTTCCGTGCGGTAATCATGAGTGACTGATAGTTGTTTACAAGTACGAATGCAAGCAAAACAAACGCAAAAAAACCGTAAAATGCAGGCTGTGCAATCATAAAATAGCACATTATCAGAAGAACAACTGTATTTACTGATGATTTTATACTATTGAATTTAAATGGAATATAGTATCTTGCGTCAATTATTCTTGCCCAGAAACAGAGGTAATAACTTAGGAACGTTGAAATTGAAGCACCCTGTATGCCCCATACGGGAATAAGGAAATAATTGAGGATTATATTAGCCATACTTGCGACAAAGCTTGTCCAAAATGAATTTTTTGTGTGTTTTGTGGCTGTGTATATACTGCTCAGGAACTGGTCAAGACACATGAACAGTACCGCAACAATAAGTACGGGTGTATATTTGTATACTTCTCCGTATTCTGAAAAGTTCTTTGTGCTGACGAAAAACGGTGATACAATATTTACTCCCGCAATAAGAAGTGCAGACGCAATAAACAGAATCGCTTCATAGGCATTGTATACTTTTTCATAGAAGTTACTTCTGTCCTTTGAGTCGTTTTCCATAATTGCCGACATATTCCATGCCTGAAAGAAGATAGTAGACACCATTGAAATGAGGTTCGGTACTTTTGAGGCATATCCGTATATACCTGCCGCACTTTCTCCGAGTGTTACAATATCGCTTTTCATGTAGCGTATGAAAAGCCTGTCCGAGAATCCTGTAATTACCCACATTACTACCGTAGGAATAAGCGGGACGGCGAATTTCATCATACTTCTTGCAAGTTTTTTGTTGTAGTATCCTATATAGAAGTATTTTTTGAGGTTTGCAACAATGAACAGAAATACAGCTGAACACAAGTCGGAGAATATTACCGAAAGCATGAAACCTTTAACGCCCCAGTGAAGTTTTGAAATAAAGAATATATTGAATATGAAAAGTGTAAGAGTGGCAAGTATTCCGTCGAACGAAAACAGCTTTACAAATCCTTTTGCACGGACAAACTGTGAACATACCGACCTTAATGCAGATGTACATACATATATGAGAAGAAGTATTGTATAGCCGTCTATGAAGTCAAGAAACGGTATTAATTTCAAGAGAGGTGCAAATACAAACATCAGTACAAGACCAATCAAAGTCAGACAGGTTGCAGTTGTAAAAACTTCCTTTTTCTTGTATTTACGGTCAAGTCCGTATCTTATCATGGCTTCGGACATTGAAAACGTAAAAATCGGCAGAAGGAAATTTGCGGTTATTTCAAGAAGTTCCTTTGTACTGCTATCGGCAGGACTGATATTGTTGGTGTAAAGTCGTGTGAGAAGAATTACAAGAATTTTAGAACCGAAATTTCCTATTGCGAAAATAACGGTGTTCATCGCAAGTTTTTTATATTTATTCATTTTTATTCACGCTCCGGAAAATTATGTTATACAAATTCATTATATCACATTTTTTGTTGTTTGTCATTACTTTTATGATTTTTTTCAATAAAAGTATATATTATAAAAATACTTTATCTGACATTTTTGTAAAATATTCACTGAACTGTTGTAGTTTTATCCAAAACAATGCCGTAAAAATATTGTTTATTTATGATTTCTTTCAGAATTGTACGGGAAATTGCAAGGAAATTTGCAAATGGCATAAAACTGTGATATAATATAATGATAATAAAAGCTATTATAACTTTTGAACAGGAGTACAATATATGCAAACAGAAACAATACTCAGATATGACAGTCCAGCGGAAGATTTCAGCTGGGCAATTCCTGTCGGAAACGGCAGAATAGGCGGTATGGTTTTCGGAAAACCTGCTGATGAAGTAATTAAGCTTAATGAAGATTCGGTCTGGTCGGGCGGACTGCGAAACCGCATAAATCCTGACGCCCGTGAAGGACTTAAAGAAGTGCGTGAACTTATCAGGGACGGAAATATTCTCGAAGCCGAAAAGGTAGCATTTGAAAAAATGCAGGGTGTAACACCTGATATGCGTCGCTATATGCCATTGGGAAACCTTTTTGTAAATATGGAACTCAACGGCAAGGTCAGGGATTATTCACGTTCTCTTGATATAGCAAACGCCTGTACAGACGTTTCTTTTACCGTAAACGGTGTGGTCTATACAAGACGGGTATTCGTTTCAGCACCTGACGAAGTAATGGTGATATATATTTCAGCGTCAGAACCATCGTCAGTTTCGCTTTCGTGCAGTATAGACGGACGTGATGATTATTATGACAATAACCGACCGTGCGGTGAAAACATGATTCTTTATACAGGCGGTACGGGAAGCCGTGACGGAATATTCTTTGCAGGTGTTCTCGGTGCAAAGGCACAGGGCGGAGAATTAAGGACGCTCGGCGGTAAAATATCGGTTAAAAATGCCGACGAAGTTATGATTGTCTTTTCAGCACGCACAAATTTCTATACCAAAGATTATACAGAGTCCGCAGAAGTTGATGCGGAAATGGCTTTGCAGTGCGAATATGACGAGCTTTATTTCCGTCATGTAAGCGACTATAAGGAACTTTTTGAACGTGTGGAATTTTCACTCAATGACAACTCGGAACATGACGATATATCAGGTCTTACCACTGACAAAAGAATTGCACGTCTGCGTGGAAACGAACTTGACAACAAGGAATGTCAGCGACTTATCCATGACAACAAACTAATAGAACTCTATTTCAATTTTGCACGTTATCTCATGATATCCGCAAGCCGTACAGGTACTCAGCCCATGAATATTCAGGGTATATGGAATGAGGACATGATAGCTTCACTGGGAAGCCGTTACAGCGTAAACGTGCGTACACAGATGAATTACTGGATTGCCGAAAACTGTAATCTTTCCGAATGTCATCTCCCTCTTTTTGACCTGCTTGAACGTGTATGCGAAAACGGCAGGAAAACCGCAAGAGAGATGTACGGCACTAAAAAAGGCTTTGTATGTCATCACAATACGGATATATGGGGCGATACCGCACCGCAGGACACTTTTCTTCCGTCAACTATATGGGTGACGGGCGGTGCATGGCTTGCACTCCATATCTTTGAACACTACGAGTATACAATGGACAAAGATTTTCTTGCCGAAAAGTACCATATAATGAAAGAAGCGGCTGAGTTTTTTGTGGAGTACCTCATTGAAAACGAGGACGGAAAACTTGTAACCTGTCCGTCTGTTTCGCCCGAGAATACATATCTTACGGAGGACGGTGTTAAAGGTTGTCTTTGTATGGGACCTTCTATGGATTCACAGATTATAACGATACTTTTTGAGGACGTTATAAAGTCGGCTGAAATACTCGGAAAAGACAAGACTTTTTCAAAAAAGCTTACTGCATTGCTGAAAAAACTTCCGCAGACCGAAATAGGTAAATACGGACAAATAAAGGAATGGGCTGTTGACTATGATGAAGTTGAAATAGGTCACAGACATATTTCACAGCTTTTCGCCCTTTACCCTGCCAATCTGATTTCTCCCCACAAAACCCCGAAGCTTGCCGATGCAGCAAGGGCAACGCTTATCCGCAGACTTATTCACGGCGGAGGTCATACAGGTTGGAGCTGTGCGTGGATTGCAAATATGTGGGCAAGACTTTACGACGGTCGTATGGTATACGAAAATATAAAAAATCTTCTTGCCTATTCAACAAATCCAAATATGTTCAATAACTGTCCGCCTTTCAGAATAGACGGAAACTTTGGCGGTGCGTCTGCAATTACGGAAGCACTTATGCAGTGCTGTGAGGGTGAAATAAACCTGCTTCCCGCACTCCCTGACGAATGGCAAAGCGGTTATATAAACGGATTCCGTGCAAAAGGCGGATTCGGTGTTGATATTGAGTGGGAAAACGGAAAATTCAAAACTTCCCTTATTACTTCTGACTTCGGCGGTGAATGTCGTCTGCGTGCAAACTGTGTTGTAAGCATTGTCTGTGACGGTGAGACAGTAGGTTCAAGAATTGAGGACGGCGTTATAATATTTAATACTGTTGAGGGGCATACCTATACAGTAAAAGCGTGATTTATTGGAGGAAAAAAATGAATATTCTTAAATATATTTCTGTTGCACTGACTGCTGTTATGTCGGTTTCGGCGGTCACTGCGTGCAGTTCAAATAAAAACTACGGAGAATCATCTGAGGAAGTGTCGGTCACGGAAACAGTTACCGAACCAATAACCGAACCCGTAACGGAAGAAATTCCGACAGAGCCTCCTGTTGAAACATATCCCGAAACCCCCGTATCCTATCCCGAAACGGAACATTCCTACGCTTCCGACCTTTATGAAGCGGAAAGAGAAAGACTGAGAAACGGTCTTATACCGTCCAACGAAAGATACGGCTACAGCGGAGGCGGATATGTAACTGGTTTTGACAATTCGGGTCAGAAGTCGGTAAAATTCACTTTCGACGCTCCCGCAACACAGCACTATGATATTTCTTTCGGAATAGCTTCGGACATGGTATCAAAATGTCGTGTTCTGCTGAACGGTTCAGAACTTTACAGTTTTGAAACAACATCAGACGGACAGTTCCAGAAAATAACACATTACGGCGTTTTCATTGAAAAAGGTTCTGCGGAAATCGAAATATGTCCGCAGGGTGATGTTATGCTTGATTACCTTGACATTGAAAACAGTATTGTCGTAAACAGTATCAGATATGAGACGGACGGTGTTCCCGTAAATCCGAATGCTTCCGCAGAAGCAAAGGAACTTATGAAATTTCTTGCTGACAATTACGGAAAATACACTCTTACGGGACAATATGTGTCGGATGCTGAAAATTCCGAACTTGAACTTATATATAAGACTACAGGTCAGTATCCCGCAATAAGATTTTCTGTAATTGACGACACTCCCGCAGATTCGGATATTACTCCCGAAAATGTTGATGCCTGTATTCAGTGGCACGAACAGGGTGGTATAAACGGCATTACATGGGACTGGAAGTCACCGTCACTGCAATCGTCGGTATATGCACAGGAATGTGACTTTTCTATTCTTAATGCCATGACTGATGTTGATATTGCAAAGTATTCACAGGAACAGATTTTCAATCTCTACAGCGACGGATATATTTCCGAAGAATGTTATAAGCTTATGACAGGAATTGACGAAATTGCCACAAAACAGCTTATGCCTCTTAAAGAAAAAGGTGTGCCTGTTCTCTGGCGACCCCTTTATGACGCTTCACTTGGATATGACAGTGAAAGCGGTGCTGTATACTGGTGGGGAGCAGGCGGTGCTGACGCATACAGGTGGTTGTGGAATCTGATATATAACCGTCTTACAGAATATTACGGTCTTGATAATCTCATATGGGTATGGAACGGCATGAGTGATGTATATATGGTTGACGAGTCAACTTTTGACATTGCGTCATATGACCTCTATACAGGAACAGAAAAGAAATTCGGAAGCCGTTACGAACAGTTTATAGCAGCTCAGAAGTACATAAAAAACAAAATTATCGCAGTCAGTGAATGTGACAACGCTCCTGATATGGACGTTTCTTTCAGAGATAATTCAGTGTGGTCATTTTTCGGATTATGGCACAGTGAATATATTGCCGACGAAAGTGGCAGTTATTCGGAAAAGTATACAACTAAAGATGAATTGATACGTGCATATAATTCGGAAGGTTCACTCACTCTTGACGAATATAAAACACTCCGTAACGGCGGACAACTTTCAGCAGGTACAAGAAATTTCTCTGCCGAATTACAGGAAGAATATACTGAACCAACCACCGAAGCACCTGTATATGATTATAGTGGTGATTACAATGATTACGGTTATAGTGGGGACTACGGCTACAATGATTACAGTTACGATTACGGCTATGACTATAATGATTACGGATACAGTGAATGGTAATATTTCCGAAAAAGGAGTTTTTAAATGAACTCATTTATTAATGAATGTACCTTGTCAGACGAACAGAAATCACTTCTGAAGAAAATGACCGATGAAATTTCAGGAACGAATATCAGGGCAGTAAGCTTTAAAATGAATGATATACTTGTTGTTACTCCTTTTTCGGCAGTACAGGATATGTTTATGTTCATGGAGAATGATTTCAGAAAAGTAAGCAAGTCGGGAAAGAGTTTTGCACAGTTGCGTGCCGAAGCACAGGATTCAGCCTGTAAGAAGTACGGAAAAGAATCCGTGACCATTGATATCATATATGGTATACTTTCAAAAACAGGAAAAGTAAAAAAGGAAGATGCTGAAATCCTGATGAATCGTGAATATGAACTGATCAGGAAGTTTTCATTTGTGAGGGAGTGCGGAAAGACTCTTTTCCGTGAGGCTGAAAAGAGCGGTAAAAAAATAATTATCGTTGCGGACACAGTTTATCCGAAAGAAATCATAGTCGGTATTCTTGAAAATTGTGGTTATGGTTCTTACGACAAACTTATTATGAATCCTGAAAATTTCGGAAAAATTCAGGAAGTTTCAGACGTTTCGCCGTCTGAACTCCTGCTCATAGG
>CAMWGS010000100.1 GCA_947173865.1 uncultured Ruminococcus sp. | reverse complement strand
GTACAATGGACAGATAATCTACACGCCGAGAACAAAGGTCAGAATTACTGTCCCAAAAGCTCCCGAATCAGATAAAAATAAGTTTGTCCGTGACGCTATTGACCTCAATAATATGAAGCTCACAAGCAAGGCTATGAATATTTTATCCAAGTACGGCGTGACCGTTGCCGAAGCCAAAGATGCCGCTGTTGCTGCCTTTGCGGAGAGAACATCTCTTGTAGGTAAGCTGAACAATATAAATGAAGAAATCAAGGCAAGAGAGGAACAGCTTTTCTGGCTTACACACTATATTGATGTGAAACCTTTTCATGACAAGTATATGTCCCTCAAAGGACGAAAACAACAGAAGTATGCGGATAGGTTCGATGCCGAGCTTTACAGATATAGTGTGTGGGAAAGCAACCTCAAAAAAGTGTATCCGAAAAAGTTTCCGACCGTTAAGCAGTTAGAGAATTATATTGAAAAGCTCAAAGGAAAACGGGATAAGAAAAACGCCGAGTATGTCATCGCCGATCAGAAGTCGAGAGAGTTGTCCGAAGCGGTGAGGGAGATAGAGGTATTTCTCCGTAATGAACAGGATTTGAGCCGAGATCAGCAAAAGAAAAGAAAGCGGAACGACCTTGAATAATATAGCAATATGCACCGAGGATTTTTCTTCTATTGCTGCGCCCTGCACAAGAATTATTACAATTATTTCACAGAGCTGGACTCTGAATTTATTATCGGCTATAATGGAGTAACGATAAAACTTACGGAGGTACACAGCTATGTTGAAAATTCCTGAATTGGCAATGCCAAAAATTCAAAAGGTCACGACCGTGTGCAATGGCAAGCGTGAGGTCTGGGAAGATCGTGAAGAAGCCAAAGACTTTTTCATCAGACAGATGATGATTATTGAGGGCGAGGAACGTGAACGATATGAATGTATTTACGTTCAGCTCTTACACGGATTGTCAGAGTGTTCGGACGAGGACGAATAGTCAGCAGAGCGAGTTGTCAAATACGGCAGCTCGCTCTTTATTCGACTTAACTAACATAAGCAACTACTCAGTCTTTGAAACTCGTCCGCTTACCACTGATACATATTAAGCAGAATATTGACGATTTTATTCGTCCTATTCTTAATTTTATCAATCGTCCATATATCTTCTGTAACTACATCTTGATTCAAAAACAATCCGTTTCTATAGCCGATATCTTTTGATTTATCCTTAGATTTTCTGTCTTTCTTTTTGTCAAAAGACATATTAGACAGATTTTGATTATATCCGGTTATCGTTAAATTCCCAAGTGTATGAACATACTCGGATAGATACTGCTTTGCAAGTTCTTTATCTCCATTTGCAATCATTTTGACCCATGGATCAGGAATATTCTGTCCCTCTGGGAAGATATGTTCAATTGTCCAGATATACTTATTACTGCTGTCTCGAGACCAGAGATCAGAGTATATTTCCTTAGTCTGATGCTCTGATTCTATGCTACACAGAATAAAGCGTACAGCTTCGGGGTTTTCGTCATATAACGATCCACGAAGTTTTGCTTTAAATTCCTCATCGGTTGCTGCAACAGATTTGAATTTATGGCGAATGCAGTGTATAATTGCATCTCCTTGTAAATTTTTGATATCAGAAATAAGATCTATGAATAGCTGGGTTAGTTTTCTTGTATTCGGTACATCAGTAACATTTCTCCTGACAAAGAATGTGATCAACAATTTGACAATTTGCTGTATATGAGCATCTGTAAGTTTTAATTCTTCTTGCTTAGACAGAATGTAAAGCAGTAAAAGATAAGACGGTGCACCAGATATTCGTGCAAGATCCAGCAATGCAGATGTATATACATGTTCTTCATCACTGTTGTTTATAATCAGAGCATACTTTTGGGATTTTACTAAAAGGTCATCAAGCAGCTTCGTATAGTTATGCTTTATCATTTGTTCATAAATATCCAGCAAGGTCGTTCGGGTTGCGAGATATCCCAAATGATATTTCTTATCTGGGTCAGTATATGGTTTGTTTAATTCTTCTCGGAATGCATTGTAATACTGCCTGAAGAAACGTTCCTGTACGGAATAATCATCAGGTGCAATATTATTGAGTATCTGCTTCCACTGCTCGTATGCTTCATCAGCATCAGATTCATTGTCAGCCGTTGCAATCAGAGTGTTTTTAATCAGATCTATTGCAGAAAGCGGAACACCTCGTTTATTAAGCGATTCAAAGAGCATATACGCATCTTTATTTGTGTCAACCTCTATGCCTACCATTATCGCCTGCTCAAATTGATTTTTGATAAAGAAAAGAGCACTTATATCGTCCATGTCTGGATTCTCTGTTTTAATTTCTTGCACTCGTTCCTCAATTAGCTTTATGAAATGCTTATATGCCTTGGCAATTCTCCGATTTCCATAATTATTAGGCTTACTCTTGTTTTCGGAAATAATTCCCTTTGACGATAATAAGTAAGAAAAATCCTCGTCGTTCATATTCTGCTTTTGAAGAATCAGTCGATGTGTATAATGATACTTTCTTCCTGAAGAATTAGTTTGGTGCTTTTTGTTGGCAAGTTCACCACGAAGATTAAAGAGATCTGTTTTATCTTCCGATTCCATTTGATTCTCAAGTTCAGATAGTTTTTCATAAAGTGCAGTAAGCAACAGTGTCAACGTCGTAAATCTCTGCTGTCCGTCAATAACTTCAAGAGTTGTTCCGTTTAAGGAACCGCTATTCACACAAATGTATGAACCAAGGAAGTAACCGTTGCCATTTTCCGTCACATCTCTGAACAGAGCATCCCAATCCCTCGTTCCCCAAGTATATTCTCGTTGATACTTCGGAATACGGTATATACGATCACTGTTAATAGAAAAAATATCAGCAACAGATGTCTGATCTACTTTTTTTATCATATATTTGCCCTCCTAAAGAACGGGCATTTATTGCCCAATCAAAAATAATCATCCTATATTCCAAAACCGTTCAAAGAAAGCCTTGAGCTTTTCGATAACAGTTTCTTTCTTCGCCTTGCGATTGCCACCGCCAAAACGTGATACCGCAGGCAGTATTTTGTCTATATCCGTTCCTGTTGTTTTAACAGCACCGTCACGGAAAGCGCCTGCAATAAATGCTCTTGTTTCCTCCTCTTTGAGCTTTTCCTCCGTGATGAGCCATACAAGAGTCTTTTCACGCTCCTCAGCAACATAACTGTGCCATTCGTTCATAACGTCATCGACCTCGTTGATGCCTGCAATAAAGTTTTCAATAAGGTCTTTTTTGCTTCTCAGCTCAGGACTGGAATCAACAGCTTTCTGAATAGTGATAAGAACTTCCTTGTCCATACAATGACTATCGTGATATTGAGCCACGAGCATAAGTATATAGTCAATATTGATCTCTATCTGCTTAATAAGCTCAATCTCAAATACAATATCATCGTCAATGTCCGTCAGATTGCCCTTTTTGCGCCGTTCGTTCCATTCGTCACGCAAGTCCTGATACCGTCCGAGGTAGTCCTGAAAATCACGCTCCGAGATGATCTCCTTGCCCTCAAACTCATCAAAACTCACAAGCAGATTACGCATACGCAGGATAGCACCGAGCAGAGCAATAAACTCTTTCTGACGTTCTTCCACAGTGATTTTCGGCTCGTCAAGCGGAAAATCTTTTAAGAGCCTGTCTATCATATCCACATAGCCGTCTATGTGCTTTCCCTTGCTGTCCTCATAACCATTGTAATAATCATCAAAACTCTGCAAGGTCACAATGCCGCCTGCTTCTTTATCGCCAAAAAGAGAGATAGCAGCGTCCGTCCTTTTCTGCAATGCACGGAAACATACGATATTACCGAACGTCTTGATTGAATTGAGTATTCGGTTGGTACGGCTATATGCTTGTATCAGACCGTGCATTTTGAGGTTTTTATCCACCCACAGGGTATTGAGCGTGGTAGCATCAAAGCCTGTCAGAAACATATTGACCACAATCAAAAGGTCAAGCTCTTTGTTCTTCATACGGAGCGAAACATCTTTGTAGTAGCTCTGGAACTTGTCGCTTGATGTATCATAATTGGTGTTAAACTGCTTGTTATAGTCATTTATAGCCTTTTCGAGAAAATCTCTTGAAGTAGAATCGAGTGCAGAAGTATCTTCGGGATTTTCTTCATCGAGTATGCCGTCGGGATCTTCCTCATTCGCACCATAGCTATAAATAACGGCGATTTTCAGAGCTTTTTCGGGACTTACAGTCATCTGCTTCATAAATTCCTCATAGTAGAGCTTTGCAGCCTGCACCGAGGATACTGCAAATATAGAGTTGAAACCGCTGATATGTCGTTTATCCTTTACTTCCTGTACCTGTTCACGCTTTTTGGACTCAGCGACTTCGGAAATATTTGTCAGAACATTATAGCTGTATGTACGCTCGTTGCGGTATGTTTTCTGATTAAAGTGGTCTAAGATATATTCGGCAACAAGGGTGATACGCTTCGGAGACATATATGCTTTCTCACGGTCAATATCCCACACCTTGACATCTTCAATATCTTCTTCCTTGTCCATCGTCTTGATATAATCAACACGGAACGGAAGAACATTTTTATCGTTGATAGCATCAACAATGGTATAAGAATGAAGCTGATCTCCGAAAGCCTGTGCAGTAGTGCGTAGGTTCGGATTTTTGCTTGTTCCTGAATTTAAGGCAAATATCGGCGTACCAGTGAAGCCGAAAAGATGGTATTTCTTGAATTTTTTTGTGATAGATTGGTGCATATCACCGAATTGGCTTCTGTGGCACTCATCAAATATGATAACCACACGCTTGTCATAAACATCGTGAGCTGGATTTTTCTTGATAAAAGTCGCAAGTTTCTGAATGGTTGTGATGATGATACGGCAGTCGGGATTTTCAAGTTGTCTTTTCAGCACCGTTGTGGAAGTATTGCTGTTTGCAGCACCCTTTTCAAAGCGGTCATATTCACGCATGGTCTGATAGTCAAGATCTTTTCGGTCAACCACGAAAAGTACCTTGTCAATATAATTGAGCTTTGAAGCAAGACGTGCCGACTTGAACGAGGACAATGTCTTGCCCGAGCCTGTTGTGTGCCATATATATCCGCCGCCTGCAATAGAGCCGTATTTCTTATAGTTATGAGCAATTTCAATGCGGTTAAGAATACGCTCCGTAGCTACGATCTGATATGGACGCATAACAAGCAGGAGATTTTCAGATGTAAAAATGCAGTATTTCGTGAGAATATTGAGGATAGTATGCTTTGCGAAAAAGGTATTTGTGAAGTCCACAAGATCGGGAATGACCTTGTTGCTTGCGTCCGCCCAAAAGGAAGTGAACTCAAAGGAATTGCTTGTTTTCGTCTTTTTACGGCTCTTGCCTGCTTCTTTCACAGCATTAAAACGAGTGGTATTTGAATAATATTTTGTATTTGTGCCATTGGAAATAACGAAAATCTGCACATACTCAAACAAACCTGAGCCTGCCCAGAAACTGTCACGCTGATAGCGGTCTATCTGATTGAACGCTTCACGAATCGGCACACCTCGCCGTTTCAGCTCAATATGCACAAGCGGAAAGCCGTTCACAAGTACCGTCACATCATAGCGGTTCTGTCGTTTACCCGTATCAACTTCATACTGATTGATAACTTGCAGGCAGTTGTTGTGGATATTCTTTTTGTCGATAAGCGTGATGTTTTTTGTTGTACCGTCGTCACGCTTTAAGTTTTTTACGCTATCTTCCTGTATCGTTTTTGTTTTCTCAACGATACCTTCATTTGCATTAGCTATATACTCCGTGAAAAAGCGTTTCCACTCGCTATCTGTAAAGGCATAGCTGTTGAGCGTTTCAAGCTGTTTTCTCAAATTTCCTATCAGGTCATTTTCCTTGTGTATGGTAAGATATTCATAGCCAAGTTCACCAAGACGGCGGATAAAATCCCTTTCAAGCTCCGCTTCGCTTTGGTAGGCATCGGCGGTACGCTGTTCGGGGATATACTCCGTAACAACGGTATTTTCACTTGTTGCGGCTACAATGTTGAAGTAGCTCATGTTCTCAGCTCCTCAAAGGACAACAGCTTGTCCCTATAATATTCATACTGTTTTCTTCTTGCTTCTATCTCCGCAAGCAAGCCCTCAGAAAGTTTGTCGAAGCGGTTAAGAATGGATACGATATGTTTTTGTTTATCAATGTGGATAAGAGGAAATCTAAATTTACTAAACTTTTTCATATCAACAGAAGCAAAACTGCTTTGATTGAGATTTTCTAAGCAATATTTACTCAGAATAAAACAATAGTAGAATATAAACATCATATCATATCTATCCTGATATTCTTTTTTCAATGTCAAACAGGTGAACCTCTGATTTGATAAAAAATCTACTGTGATTAAAGCATGTTCGCCTATGGTGGCAGATGTAGATATAATAATTGAATTAGCAGGAAAAGGTTTATTTTTGGTAGCTTCATGAGTTACCTTTTGGAGTGCTGATGATAAAATCCTACCATTTTCCCTTATATCGTCCATACGAAACCATGGAACAGTACCATTTTTCCAGTATTCCTCTTTTGACTTTGACGGAGTGTAGCCGTTACGAATATCAAAGACTTCTCCCAGTGTTTTATATTCAACATCATCACCAAAATCTAACAGCATATCCCGATAATATTCATACTGCCTTTTGCGAGCCGTAAGTTCTGCCGTAAGTTCTGCCGTAAGTTCTATGAAATTGTCAAGGATTCGCACGATTTCATATTGTACCTCTACAGGCGGTACAGGGATTTTAATTTGTTCTACTTGTTTTAAATACAAACCTTTTTGTGCAGCCCCATGTGCATTTGATTGAATATAATTTTGAATTGCAGAACTGTCTAAAACATATTTTAAAAATGATGAATCAATACAATTATTATCAGGCTTAATGACACATATACTTCTCTGAAATAGTGCTTTTAGTTCGTCCTGCACTAAAGCAGTCCTCCCGATTGCACCAACAATAGTTAATAAAACGTCGCCTTTTGCTACACCTGTTCTTACATTTTCTTTTTCAAAAACAAGTGCATCAACATATTTGCTTGTGATTAAATCGATAGTATCATTATGTACATTTTGAGCACTTAAAATAGGGTATTGTCCTGACGAACATGCTTCTTTAGGCAAATTATGCATACCATCAACAATTTTATTGCATATATCACCGAGTTTCTTATACTCCACACCATTCGAGCAAAGTTCTTTTATTAGTTGTTCAAGTTTGGTCATTATTTTCACCTTACAACTATTCGTTTAGTATCCTTATATTTTTCTTTTAATTTTGTAACATCAATTGTAATAGTTTCAGGGAGTATCATTTGAAGTACAGTCCATAA
>CAMWGS010000099.1 GCA_947173865.1 uncultured Ruminococcus sp. | reverse complement strand
TTATCAGACAAGCAAAAACGCCGTTTCAAATTTTGTAAACGGCGTTTTAACTTATTCTGTCAATTTATATTCTATAAATATAAATTTGTACTTTTCTTTTTGAAAAGAAGTATTCTTTTAAATATGAACTGTGTACACATTCCCGTGAAAAATCCTGCAATACAGCCGAAAACAATCATAACAGGAAGATATGAAACAACCGTAAAAGTTCGTGTAACGCATATTGCTGCCATGATTTGTCCGATATTGTGAAATACTGCTCCCGCAACACTGCACAGCCACATATAATTTTCGGGAATTATTCTTTTCAGAACGGACATTCCCAGCAGACACGCCGTCGCTCCGCAGAAACTGTAAATAATTGCGGAAATGTTTCCGCCGAATACCGAACCGAGCAGAACTCTTGTAAAAACTACCATAGCTACTTCACCGAATTTATAGTGATAAACAGCATAAACCGTTATTATATTGGCAAGTCCGAGCTTTACTCCTGAAACAGCCGATAAATTCGGGATTCTCAGTTCAATTATAAAGATAATAAGTGCAATCGCCGTCAGCATGGACAACTCAGTAAGTTTTCTTATATTCATATTTTCTGCTTCTCCTAATCACCGAATCTTATAATCAGTCTGTTCGGAAGGCACACCAGAGGCATTGAGTCTGATTTAAGAAACCCTGACTTCATACATATTTTGTCGGGACATTCAGCGTCACAAATACATATTTTTCCGTCGAATATTTCTATGGTGTTCGAGGATTTTCCGTCCGTTGATTTTATAGTTATTGTCTGATTTTTTGTTTGCGACAAATCAAAAGTATAAATTACATTTCCGTCCTGTACCACTTCAACAATATTTTTTTCAGACGGTCTGAAAGCATAAAGTGCCATAACGACCGATACAATGAAAACAAGTGAAATTATAACTATAATGAATAAAACAGTTTTATTTTTCTTCATTACGGATAACCTCAACGGGCATACTGCATATTACTTTCAGATTCTTTTCAATGTTTTCAGTTATTAAAAGATTTCCGTCGTCAGTGACAAGAATCATATCAAAATCTCCGTTGTTCTGCCAGTACTCAACGGCATTTTCCGTTCCTGCAACAAAAAGGGCTGTGGAAAGTGCGTCACACATCATACCATTACTTCCGATTATGGTGACTGAAACAAGTCCATTATCTGATGGGCGACCGTCCTCCGAGTCAATTATATGCCAGTAATTTTTTCCGTCTTTACCCGTGAAATACCGTTCATAGTTTCCCGAAGTAATTACTGCTTTGTCCTCAACAGAAACAATACACATTTCAGAATCAGGCTGAAAAGGGTCTTTAATACCGACTTTCCAAAGAGAACCGTCAGGCTTAGTTCCGAGAGTATGAACGTTTCCGCCGAGATTCACAATTGCTGATTTTACACCGCTTTCCCTGAATATTTCAATTATGCTGTCACTTGTATATCCTTTGGCGAGAGAGCCCAAATCAAGCTGAAAATCCTGCGGAATTCTTACATATCCGTCACCTGTCTCTATCTTCCTGTAGTCAACATTTTTCAGAAGATTTGCTATTGTACTATTATCAGGGACTTTATATTCACCCGTAGTGAATCCCCATTCTTTAAGTATCGGATAAACCGTAATATCCAAAGCTCCGTCCGTCTCACAGCCTATATTTACGGCAGTATTTATTATATCAGAAGTATAACTGCTTATACTTACTTTGTTTCCGTCTGCATGGTTTACTTTCCATATATCACTGTTTTCGTCAGTTACAGAAAGAAGTTTTTCAAGTTCCGTAATTCTTGAAGAAGCTTTTTCAAGGACGGATTCAGCATTATCACCGTATACTTTCAGGTTCATATAAGTGTCCATTGCAAATATATCACAGTTTTTCGGTGTACTGTTTATCTGCTCCTGTTCCGAAGAACAAGAGCAGACACTGAAAATAATAATCAAAATAACAAATAGTTTTTTCATGTTCAGTTTCTGGCAGAGTTAAGGGCTTTCTGTACAGCTTCCATAATTGCTTCCGAACTGTATGTAGCTCCCGAAACAGCGTCAACGTCTGTATTCTGAGACGAAAGAATCTGCGAAATTACAGATTCCTGTGCAGAATCGAAATACCATTCGTCACTTTCTTCTGTACGTGCTGTAATTGATGTAATAACATCATTTTCAATAATTATTTCTACAAATATATCCCCGTCATATCCGTATGCATTTGCGGAATATGTACCATTTCTGTAAATATAGGACGGTTCGGGATTATTGTTGTTATTATTATTGTCATTGTTGTTGTTATTATCTTCCTGATAATTATTATCTTCTTCATAATAATAATCATCTTCATAATATTCTTCCTGTTTTTCGTCAGTATTTTCGTCGGTTTCTTCTGTCGGTTCTTCTGTTTCAGATTCTGTAGCGGTTTCTGTACCTGTAGCCGTTTCAGTTGCAGTTGTATCGGTTTCTGTAGCTGTCTGTGCTGAAGCTGTAGTCTGTGCAGAAGTACTTACAGATGAAGTTGTTTCGGAAGTTTTATCAGTTTCAGAAGATACGGCAGTAGTCACTTTTGAAATTGTACTGCTTGTATCTGAAGTGGGTTGTTCGTCTTTACCGCACGAAACAAGAACGCCCGACAAAGAACCTAAAAATACAACCGCACTTATAATATTAAGAATTGTTTTATTTTTTGGTTTCATTTTCACCACAATATACTTTCTTATCCTGCATACAGCATATCCTATGAATACAATACTGTAAACAAGAATATTGAAGAAAATTCCCTCACGCCCTGCCTTAGCCATAGGAGAATAAAGAACAAGCACGTGTATATAAATCATTGCATAAAAAGCATATGCTGTCCGCTGGATTTTCTTCCATAACTTTGCATTCATCTTTCTGCGGACTTTCGGAAAAGACATTACTGTAAGCGGTATCATTATAACAAGCATTGCGATAGAGAGAATACCTGCTGTTACCTGATTCTGAGACATTCTTCCGGCATCCGTAAATAACCTTACAAAATAAGTCTGTCCGAATCCGATATTATGACCGAGTGTAAGAATTGCCGCAAAAATCGACAGTTCACCTCTTATCACCATTAACTTTTTAATTGGAAACGAACCGTTAGGAAAAGCTCCTGCCCACATTACAACACACCACAAAGCAGTTGCAAATGCTCCTCTTGTAAAAAGTCCTATAATGTAGGTGCTAATAAAAACAGGTACAGAACGCAGGTCGGAACGGGTAAGTATAACGCTTGCGACCGTTATCACAACCGCCAGTGTATAAAAGACAAAGGGGTGTTTTTTTAATGGCTTGCCACATAAAAACGCAAAGCCGAAAGCAAGAATCAGGGCAATGAGGAAAAGCATATTATTTCACCTTTCAGATTAATTACTTATTTTTCTTTTTTACGGCAAATGCCGTTAATACTGCAACTGCCATTAATGTAACAGGCACGGCAACTCCTGCAACTCCTGTTTTTGGACTTGATGTGCTTGACGAACTTGAATTACTGCTTTTTGACGTGCTGTTTGATGAATTATTGCTGTTGTTTGATGAATTGTTGCTGTTTGTATTTGAACTGTTCTGACCGGAATTGTTGATATTTGTATTTTCTTCTGTTGAAGGCTGTTCGCTTTCACCAATTACAAAATCAAATGCAAGGCTGTTGTTATAACCTGCCGACTTTACAACTATCTGATAAATACCGTTTCCGTCAAAAATATTTGAGCTTCTTGAAGCCGCATTAACATCAATTTTACCATCTTCACCGATAATCTGTACACTTCCTCTGCCCGAAGCTGAATAATCAGTACCGTTTACAGAAACAACGGAGATATTTTTAAGGAAATTAGCAAAATCAGCATCGTCCGCACCTTCTGCCTTTACAACTGAACCGTCCGAATAAGATGCAGGCATTGAATCGGAAGTAAGTGAGAATGTTATTGCAAATGATTCATATATATTGTTCTTATCTGAAACTGTAACGGAATAAGTACCAGCAAGTGCATCTGAATAAATAATAACGCCGTCGTTTACGCTTCCGTTGATACCTTCCAAAGTATATTCTGCATCATAATCTGACGGGAGGTCTGATGTCAGCATTGTCTGCCCTGCTGATATATCTGCGTCGGCAATTGAAACAGTTCCTGTAACTTTCTTTGCAAGATATGCATCAGGGTCTACATCATAGATATAATAGCCCTTTTCAGTAATGTATTTAACGGTATCAATTGTAGCACCGTTAAGACCTGTAAAATTAGCATAGCTCAATGGTGCTCCGTGAATATCCGAACCTTCAAGAACATTGATTCCAAGCTCATTTTTCCATATATTTTCAAGATGACGCATTGCATAGCTGTTTCCATCAGTATCTGTTACTATACAGCCGTAAAGTTTACCGATTGACGATGCAGCCGCTCCTCTTTCATATGAAAGTTCGTCAACCGTAACACAGTAATCCCCCCATACAGATGCGGTTTCTACTGTAAGTGAAGTCAGAGCAGTTTCAACCTCATTGTCAACAACAGATGAAAATGAAACACTGCCGTCGTCAGATAAAGTAACTTCCTTGTAAGCCTCGGGAACAGAATCAAGAGATGTAAAACTGTAATTGTTTTCACCGAGAGCGTCAAGGTTTTCCTGAGAAATGGCTACAGGATATACAACACCAAGAATTCGTCCTGTTCCGTCATCGTTTCCTTCGTTGAAAGTACCCTGTACAAGACCACCATCCTGATTACTTGACCATTTTGATGTTGTAGCAGAAGATACCGCATCAACATCATAGCCAATTCCTTCATTGGCATAAAAATCTGCATAAGGAATATTCATTGTTCCGTAAATCAGATTTTCACTTTCCTCTGCTCCTGCTGTAAGAGGAACAGCCCCAAGTACAGACACCGCAAGTGATGCTGCACTTATAATTGTTGAAATTTTTTTCATATAATTTCTCCTTTGAATTGATTTAAAATCCGGACTTCATTTCATTAGTATAAACTAACATATATTCAATAATATAAAGCCTTGTTCGGCTTTTATTTTTATATTGTTAGTCAACACTAATATATAATAGTTTACAACATTTTTTTTATTTTGTCAATACACATATTAAGAAAATTTTTCTGAATAATCAAAATCAGTTTTATTTAACATTATTAAAAGAACTGTAACGGGATTTTTTGTGGATAATAATATGTAATTAAAATACCGCCCAGACAACATAATTCCGAAAGAAAATGCTGTCTGAACGGTATTTTATTTTACAGCGGAAAATGTAAACCGAATTTATAAGTGTTCAAAAAAAGCGAACTGTTCCATACTTTTTCTGACTTTCTCAGGTGCTTTTGTTTCAGCGGAATATCCTACGGCAAGAATATTGATTACTTCCAGATTATCGGGAATATTCAACTCTGTTTTCAGAATATCGGGTTTAAAATAGCATATCCATACACTTCCGAGACCAAGTGATTCAGCCTGTAACATCATATGGTCAGTGACAATTGAAGCATCAATATCTGTTGTCTGTTTGCTGTCAAAAGGTCTTTTCCACGCAATACCACTATCAGCACATACAATAAATGCAAGAGGTGCATCATATATATTTGCCGCTTTTTCCAGTTTCGACAGATTGGATTTTTCCTCGATTACAAGAACCTTTAAAGGTTGTAAATTGGCAGCGGTAGGTGCAATTCTGCCTGCTTCCAGAATAGCATCTCTTTTTTCGGATTCTACTTTGTCAGGAAGATAATTTCTGACAGAGTGACGCTTTGCAATAAGCTTTGAAAACTCCATAACACAACTCTTTCTGATGTACATCTTGAAAATTTTAATCGATTATGTTATTATTATAACGCAGGAATTTAAATATGTCAAGTACAAACTTTTTTGTAATGTACTATCCAAAAAGTAAGTATAGGAGGAATTATATGAAAAACTGTTCAGAAAAATACAATTGTCCTGTTGATGCAACTATTGATTTAATCGGAGGTAAATACAAAGCCGTAATATTATGGCATCTTATTGAGGACAAAAAACGATTCAGCGAACTGAAAAGGCTTATTCCTAAAGCAACCGAAAAAATGCTCACGCAACAACTGAGAGACCTTGAAAGAGACAGTCTGATTATAAGAAAAGTTTACCCGATTGTTCCGCCTAAAGTGGAATACAGTCTTTCAGACTTCGGCAGAACAATCATTCCTGTTATTCAGGCTATGTGCAGTTGGGGTGAAAATTATTTAGAAAGTATACACAACTGTAACACTGAAACTAATATGAAATCCGATAATATTTAAAAAATAAAATGCAGTTATAAAAAACTGCACTTTTATTATACTTCGTCATTTTTCTGAATAACAATACAGGTAACATTATCCTGTCCACCATTATCAAGAGCCTTTTTCACAAGCACTTCTGCATAATTTTCAGAATCAGACGACAATATTTCAGCAATTTCATCATCACTGCACATATCTGTAAGACCGTCACTACAGATAAGTATTTTTCCGTCACCAAATTCAAAAGGCGGATATTGCAACGAATGTAAACCTATTCTGCGGTCGTCCACACCTAAAAATGAAGTGATTTTATGTGAATCGGGACTGTTTCTTGCTTCTTCCTCAGTATATATATTTGCTTTAAGCTTTCGCATTGCAAGCGTCTGGTCTTCGGTTATCTGTTTTATTTTACCATCAGAAAAAAAATACACTCTGCTGTCACCTATATTGAAAGCATATGCATATTCGCCGACTATACAAACCATTGCAAGAGTACTTCCGCTCCTTTTACAGCGTTTTTCTTCAACCATCTCACATATACGCCCGTTTGCCTCATCGGCATAATTATTTACTGTGTCGTGAAGTTTTTCGGACAATGCGGACTTTATTTCTCTGCTCATTTCCTCAAGTGTTTCCACAGCTATCTTTGAAGCTTCCTCACCGTATGCTTCACCGCCCATTCCGTCGCATACCGCAAAAATCCCCCTGCTGACCCTGTTTAAACTTTTCATGAAATTGAAATTTTTTTCTTGCCTGTACCCTATGTGTTCACAGTAAAAATTATCTTCATTATTTTCACGGACTTTTCCAACGTCAGAAGAAACACAAACCATTATATCAGATTTGTATTCCCTTTCATAAATTATTGTCTTGCTTTCGTGCGGGACTTCAATTTCTTCCGTGTTTTTATCGTTATCTTCTGTTATTTCGTTTTCTTCATCTTCGTCAATAATTGATTTATAAGGAACTTCTTCCTTTCTTCTGAATATATTCCACATATTTCTCTCCTTTTAAGAACCTCTGTTACGTATTTTCAGGCTAAGAACCGCTATTATTATACCTGTATCATATACAAATCTGACGCTGCCGACGATCATACGCGTGTAGATCTCGGTGGTCGCCG
>CAMWGS010000098.1 GCA_947173865.1 uncultured Ruminococcus sp. | reverse complement strand
TCAGGGTTAAACCCACTTTCATCATTCCATTCAGTCTTACTGATTTTATTGTACAACAAATTATATACTTTGTCAAGACTTAAAAAAACTAAAAATAAAAAAAAGAGGTTACATAATAGCAACCTCTTTGTCTGTTCTTAAATAATATATCACATTTTTTCTGAAATGTCAAGATGTTCTTTATGATATTTTTATTCAAGGTATTTTTTACTATGAAGCTTTTTTTCAAGTCTGATAAAATGTACAAGTACACATATATTTATAATCGGACCAATTACAGCTATAATACCCAGTTGTAAAAGCGTATGAAAAATATCTGTAAAAAATGCTGTTAGATTTATAAAAACGCTTGCTTTTTCACAATATAGAATTAATATAATTAAAATTGCATTCGGAACGTTAAACAACGACGAAGCAATGATATAACCTCTATAAGTTCTGTCCAACGGATTATTATTGATTTTATACACTATAAACGTAATAATACAGCCTATTGTACCTATCAGTGAAAACAACCATACCATATCAATAAAAACCAGTATTTCTTTTGACATTATGTAACTTGGTTTTATTCTGTTTTGTTCAACATTATATGAAATATCTTGCAAATAGAAGTTACCCAGTGAAACAAGAGGTATCTTTTTTGAAATCTGTATAATATTTCCGTCTTTGTCAAATACGGCAACACAGCATTTTTTGTATTTGTTGCAGAACTTCAGAAACATATTTGTGTTATAAGTATCACTGATACCCTCATAATATGGTACATTTACACATTGACGGATTTCAGAGGGAGTGCCGTTATATTTTTCATGTGAAGCGGGATAATGTTCAGAATCAGTTATTGAAATATACAATCTTGACCCTTTAATGTGCATAATCATACTGCGGAAACCGTCTTTATTGTAGTTTACGATTTCACTGTTTTTGGGAATTTCTATATTCCCCTCTATATTGCAGTTATAGTCCGTGTAAAACTCGTCAGTTTCTTCAAGCGGAATGAGCAGGTCAACGTATTTGTCCGCCATATATTCTCCATTAAATTCAAAATCAAAATGGTCATTGTAATACGCACAACCGCTTAATATAAACATAATTCCGACAAGCAAAAAAGCCATAATAAAAAATCTTGTTTTCCTCATATAATCACCGTCCTTTGTGTATATTTTACATAATTTTCATTTAATTGTCAATTAAACTGGCATTACAAATAGTCACACCAATATGACAAATATTTACAATAAAAAACAGCCCCGATTTCTCAGGACTGTTCTATAAAACTATTCAATTTCACACATTAGCTTTAATCTTTGTGCTTCATTTGCAAAAAATCCCTGTTTTTCATAAAAAGGTATTTTATCAGGCATTGCACATAATTCAACAAAAACACTGGTTCCTTCAATACCATTGTCTTTAACAAACTTCATAAGTTCATTAATAAGCATTTTTCCAATTCCCTTATGCTGATATTCAGGTTTTACCACAACATCTTTAATGTAGTAATTCAGACCCATATCACCAATCATTCTTGCCATTGCTACAATATTATTTCCGTCAAAAACAGATACTCTGAATAATGTATTCTGCATTGCAAGTTCAGTCTGCTTTAAAGAAGGAAAACCGTCCCATACACTTTTCCACAGATATATAAATTCTTCTGCACTGAGTTCATCATATTTTATTGTCAGATTATTCATAATCCCTATATATCGTTTCTGATTATATCGTCAAGAGTTTCACGCTTAACAGCAATTCTTGACTCACCGTTGTTAACAAAAACAACAGCAGGTTTTTGAAGTCTGTTATAGTTGGACGACATTGAATAGTTGTAAGCACCTGTTGCATATACTGCGATAATGTCACCTGATTCGGCGTGCTGTAACGGCATATTCTCGCCGATTAAGTCACCGCTTTCACAACACTTTCCTGCAATTGTTACTTTTTCCGTACGTTCTTCGTTTGCCTTGTTTGCCACAATTGCCTCATATTCGGACTTATAGAGAATATATCTCGGGCTGTCAGCCATACCGCCATCAATAGATATATAAGTACGGATATTCGGGATTTCCTTTCTTGCACCGACTGTATAAAGAGTAATTCCGGCAGGTGCTGCAATTGAACGACCCGGTTCGATAAATATGTAAGGTTGGTTAATACCACGTTCTGAACAGGTATTTTTCACTACTTTCGAAACTCTTTCCATATATGTTTCAAGTGGTGCGGGGTCATGTTCATTGAGATACTTTATACCGAAACCACCGCCGAGATTAAGTCCATTGATTTCGTAATTGAGTTCATTTTTTATTTTTGCAATAAAATCAAGCATAACCTTAGCAGCTTCTTCAAACGGGTCAATGTCAAAAATCTGTGAACCTATATGACAGTGAAGTCCCATAAGATTTACATTTTCACAGGCAATCGCCTGTTTTACTGCCTCAAAAGCTTCACCTGTTTCAAGTGCAAAACCAAATTTGCTGTCAATCTGACCTGTCTTTACAAAATCGTGAGTATGAGCGTCAATACCGGGTTTTATGCGGAACATTATGTCGGGTTTTGCGTTTCTGTATTTTGCAATTTCCTCAAGTCTTAGAAGTTCGGAAATATTGTCAACAATAATATGACCAACTTTGTTGTCAACAGCGAACTCAAGTTCTTCATTTGTTTTGTTATTGCCGTGAAAACCGATTTTTGAAACGTCGAAACCTGCTTTTACGGCGGTGTAAAGTTCACCGATTGAAACAGCGTCAAGACCGAGTCCCTCGCTTGCAACTATCCTGCACATTTCAAGACATGAAAAAGCTTTGCTTGCGTAGCAGACAAGACCCTGACCGCCGTAATATTTATCTATACTATTTTTGAAACGACGGCACGCACTGCGTACTGTCTGTTCGTCCATAACATAAAGCGGTGTGTCGTACTGCTCGGCAAGTTCAACCGTATCAGCACCGCCTATGGTAAGATGTCCTTTTTCGTTTACATTAAGATTTTCAGATACAAACATTTTTAAACAACCTTTCTTTTATTATTCCTCGTCATCAGTCGCAATATCTTCCACAATCTTTCTGAGTTCCTCAACGCCCTCGAAAGTCTGTGACGAAAACGGTATTGAGTGGATATCGCTGAAATAAGGAATTTCGTCTTTAAAAGCTTCCATACGTTTTGCACGTTCGGTCTTATTTAGTTTATCTGCTTTTGTAAGGACAATTACAAACGGCATTTCCGTATCAATAAGATAATCAATCATGTGAACATCGTCTTTTGTCGGAGTATGACGCATATCAACAAGCATAAACACAAGACGTATATCACGGTCTGCACTCAGATATCCCTCAATAAGACCCGACCACCGCTCTTTTTCTGATTTGGAAACTTTAGCATAACCGTAACCCGGCAGGTCAACAAAATATATATTTTCAAGTTTATAAAAATTTATGGTTGCGGTTTTTCCGGGAACAGAGCTTACCCTTGCAAGATTTTTTCTGTTGAAAAGCTTGTTTATAAGCGTGGACTTTCCTACGTTTGAATGTCCTGCAAAAGCTATCTCTATATTTTCGGACGGCGGAATCTGTGAAAATTTACCGTACGACGAATAAAATTCCGCTTTGTTGTAATTCAGTTTCAAAGTACATTCCTCCTTTCACGGAAGGCATAATGTTTTAATTAATAAGTGCGTTATCAAGAACGTCTGTCAGGTTGTCGGCATATATGAATTCAATATTTTCCTTTATGACATTGTCAACTTCTTCAAGGTCTGCCTTGTTCTGAGCTGGGATAATTATGGTTTTTATACCTGCTTTGTAGGATGCCATTGTTTTTTCACGCAGACCGCCGATAGCAAGCACTTTGCCGTGCAGTGTTATTTCACCCGTCATTGCAACGTCAGCCCTTACGGGAATACCTGAGAGAGCAGAAACAAGAGCTGTGGTCATTGTAACGCCTGCCGACGGACCGTCTTTCGGCACAGCACCTTCGGGAGCATGAATATGAATGTCATTTTTCTTGTAAAATTCCTTATCTATGCCGTATTTTTCAGCAATACTTCTTACATAGCTTACCGCAATCTTTGAACTTTCTTTCATGACATCACCCAGAGAACCTGTAACCTCAGTTTTACCCGTACCGTCAAGAGCGATTACTTCCAGTGGCATAATAACACCACCTACGGAAGTCCATGCAAGACCGTTTACAACACCGACCTGATTTTCCTTTGATGACAAATCGGAAAGATATTTTTTAATTCCGAGATATTCGTGAATATTATCGGGTTTTACCGTTACTTTCTTCACTTCTTCAGACGCAATTTTCTTTGCTGTTTTACGGCATACAGAAGCAAGAAGTCTTTCAAGCGAACGCACTCCCGCTTCCTTTGTGTAGAACTGAATTATATCATGCAGAGCGTCATCTGTGATTTTAAGCTGAGAAGCTTTGAGACCGTGTTCCTTGATTTGCTTTGGAAGAAGATGTTCTTTTGCAATATGGAATTTTTCTTCTGCCGTATAGCTTGGAAGTTCGATAACGTCCATACGGTCGAGCAGTGGTTCGGGAATTGCAGAAATATTGTTTGCAGTTGTGATAAATACCGCTTTGCTGAGGTCAAAAGGTATTTCAACAAAATGGTCACGGAAAGCATTGTTCTGCTCACTGTCAAGAACTTCAAGCATAGCTGACGACGGGTCGCCCTTTATGTCACTGCAAAGCTTGTCTATTTCATCAAAAAGAATAAGGGGATTTGAAGAACCTGCCTGCTGGAGAGCCGTAATTATACGACCCGGCATAGCACCTACATAAGTTTTTCTGTGACCCCTGATGTCAGCTTCATCACGTACACCGCCAAGCGAAACTCTCGCATACTTTCTGCCCATTGCCTTTGCAACGGACTTTGCGATTGATGTCTTTCCTATTCCCGGAGGTCCTGCAAGACAGATAATCTGTCCTTTTATTTTCGGGTTAAGCATATAGACTGCAAGAAATTCAAGTATACGCTCCTTGACCTTTTTAAGCCCGTAGTGTTCTTTTTCAAGAACCGATTCCGCTTTGACAAGTGAAAGCTTTGACTTTGTATACTTTCCCCAGGGGAGTTCAAGGACGGTGTCAAGATAATTCTTTATAACAAAAGCTTCCTGTGAAAACGGCGGTAATTTGCTGAGTTTTTCAACTTCTTTCAGCAGTTTTTCACGGCTTTTCTCGTCACATTCAAGAGACATTGCCTTTGTCATATATCTGAAATTTTCGTCACCGTCCTCGTCGCCGAGCTGTTCCTGAATGATTCTCATCTGTTCACGCAGAAAATATTCACGCTGTCCCTTTTCGAGATTATTTCTTGTCTGTTCGTTTATACTCTGTTCCATTTCAAGAACTTCAGTCTCAGATGTAAGACACGACAGCAAAGAAGTCAATTTGCTAATAATGTTCGTTTCTTCAAGAAGGAGCTGCTTGTCTTTATAGTCAAGATTACAGCTGAAAACAATGGATTCAAAAAGCTTTATCGGAGAACTTTGTGTCATTACCGAAATCATAAGGTCTTTCGGCATTTTCGGGAAAAACGACGCATAACGTTCAAATGCATTTTTAACCGAACGCATAAGAGCTTCCGCTTCAGTCTTGTCATATTTTGCCTTTGAATATGACGGAACACACTTTACTTTTGCCATCATTTTCTCGCCGTCGTCAACAAGATTTACAATTTTTGCCTTGTAAAGTCCCTGTACAAGAACTTTCATTATGTTGTCGGGAAGCCTGAGAACCTGCTTTATTTCGGCAACAACGCCCGTCTTGTATAAATCGTAAGCTTTCGGGTTATCCGTGTAGGCTTCTTTCTGGGCAACAAGAAATATTTTTCCGTTTCCCTTTACGGCACATTCAACTGACTTTACTGTTTTTTCACGTGCAACGTCAAAATGCATTACCATTTTAGGAAATGCAACAAGTCCACGCATTGCAACAGTGTAAAACGTATTTTCATATTCATTATTCTTATCACTTATAATAACCTGTTCCATATTCATCACCACAATTCTTTCGTTAATGGTTTAATATTCGATAAATACCGACACAACAGCCGGTATCTAATATTATACTATAAAGTCATGCAAAATGCAAGCTTTAATTTCAGTACCGACAATTTTTTTGCCGAAAAATTCTTTTGTTTGAAAAAGTACTTTACTTTTATGAGATAATGTGTTAAAATGTAAAGTAGAAAATCGTTTCTTATTTTATGCCTTACGGCAGACTGGAGTCGTATATTATGATTGATAAAATTAAATCTGAAAGCATGGATTTGCTTTTTGAAGCTATTCTCACACTTGATTCTGTTGATGACTGCTATAAGTTTTTTGATGACCTCTGTACAAGTATTGAACTCAAGTCTTTTGCACAGAGATTACAGGTTGCAAAGCTCCTTGACGAACATAAAGTTTATAACAGTATAGTAACCGAAACAGGCGTAAGTACAGCAACAATAAGTAGGGTTCACCGTTCTCTCAAAGACGGCAACGACGGATATAATATTGTCTTTGACAGACTGAAAAAGAAAAATCTTCTGAAATAATTCAAAAGATATGAAAGACCGAAAATATAAAAATCGGTCTTTTTTTCAGCTTTTTCAGATAAGACCAAAATATTCGAGGGCGTTGTAAATACCGTCTTTTTCTATTTCCGACGTTATATATGAAACACTGGCATAAAGTTTTTCCGCACCGCCCATGGCTATACTGTTAGGAACTGCTTTCAGCATTGGCAGGTCGTTCATGCTGTCACCTATTGCATATGCATTTTCGTGCGGAATATTTAACTTTTGAAGTATTACATCAATGGCTGTGGCTTTTGAATATCCGAGAGGGACATTTTCATAGAAACCGTTGCCTCTGTCTATAATTGAAAAGTACCTGCTCACTTCCCTGCTGAACATTTCCATATCACTGTCGGGATTTGACCATACAACAAACTTGTCAAAAATAAAATTTTCGTCGTCTGTTCTTCTGCTCACATCAATACCCGAATCAACAAAAACATTCATGAAATAGTCAAGTCCGTCGTTCCATACTGCCTTGTCGTCAAAGAAATAGCAGTCACTGTGTTCATAGACGGGAGTTACACGACATTTTCTCATAAGGTCTACAATATCACGGCATAATGCTTTTTCGGGAGTATGATGAAGAAGCATTTCACCGTTATACTCAATATATGTACCGCAGCCACAAAGAAAACCGTCGAATCCCATTTCTTTTACTTTCTGACTTATGTTGAAAGCTGTACGTCCCGTATTTATGAAAGTAAAATTCCCTTTCTCACGTGCCTTTCTGATGGCAGTAGGGGTACTTTCGGGAATAAAACTGCGTTCGTCTTCTGTAACAATAGTTCCGTCGATGTCAAAGAAAATAACTGATGACATTTAAAACAACACTCCTTTTTTAAAAAGAATACAGATT
>CAMWGS010000097.1 GCA_947173865.1 uncultured Ruminococcus sp. | reverse complement strand
GGAAAAAATTGAAGGCACTATGTCCCTTATCATTCTTACAAAAGACTGCATTATTGCGGCAAGGGACGAGTTCGGCAGACTTCCCATAATCATAGGAAAAAGAAGTGACGGTTTCTGTCTTTCAACCGAATCATTCGCATTCCAGAAACTCGGTTACACTACATACAAGGAACTTACAGCAGGAGAAATTATAAAAATCAACTCAGACGGCTGTGAAGTTCTAAGCGATGGCGACCCTTCAAAGATGAAAATATGTACTTTCATGTGGACATATTACGGTTATCCGACTGCTGTATATGAGGGTGTAAACGTTGAAGTCATGAGAACACGCAACGGTGAAATCATGGCTGAAAACGACATCAAAGCAGGAAAACTTCCTGATGTTGACTATGTATGCGGCATTCCCGATTCGGGAACTCCTCACGCTATCGGTTACGCAAACAGAAGCGGTATTCCGTTCGCAAGACCTTTCATCAAATATACTCCCACATGGCCACGTAGTTTCATGCCTACAAATCAGAGCATGAGAAATCAGGTTGCAAAAATGAAACTTATCCCCGTCCACGAACTTATCGAGGGAAAAAGACTTCTCTTTGTAGACGACAGTATTGTGCGTGGTACTCAGATGAGGGAAACAGTTGAGTTTCTTTACGAAAACGGTGCAAAGGAAGTGCATATGCGTTCTGCCTGTCCGCCTATCATGTACGGCTGTAAATACCTGAACTTCTCACGCAGTCACTCGGAACTTGAATTAATCGCAAGACAGATTATTGACGAGTTTGAAGGTGCTGAAGGTGTTAAGTACATCGCAGAATACAGCGATACAAATACTGAACGTGGCAAGCGTATGCGTGACGAAATCTGTCGCAGATTGAAGCTCACATCTCTCGAATTCCAGTCTCTCGAAGGTAAGGTAAAGGCTGTAGGACTGCCTGAATGCAAACTCTGCACTTACTGCTGGAGCGGAAACGAATAATATATGAACAATTTCAGAACCTGTTTTCATCGCTGAAAACAGGTTTTGAAGAATATAAGGAGGATTATTTCCAATGAATAACAGTTTTTCAAAAAGCTATGAAAAAGCAGGCGTTGACGTTACCGCAGGTTACAAGGCTGTTGAACTTATGAAAACCCATATTGCCCGTACCATGACATCAGGTGCTATTTCAGGTATCGGCGGATTCGGCGGACTCTTTGAACTCGACATGACAGGTATTTCAAAGCCTGTTCTCGTTTCGGGTACTGACGGAGTAGGAACTAAAATAAAAATCGCATTCATCATGGACAAGCACGATACAGTAGGAATTGACTGTGTTGCAATGTGCGTTAATGACATTATATGCTGTGGTGCAAAACCTCAGTTTTTCCTTGATTACATTGCCTGCGGAAAGAACTACCCCGAAAAAATAGCACAGATAGTTTCAGGCGTTGCAGAGGGTTGTGTACAGGCTGGCTGTGCATTAATCGGCGGTGAAACTGCTGAACACCCCGGACTTATGCCACTTGACGAATATGACCTTGCAGGTTTTTCTGTGGGTATCGTTGACAGGGACAAGATTTTAAAACCCGAAACTCAGAAAGCCGGAGACGTTCTTATAGCTATAAAGTCAAGTGGTGTACATTCCAACGGTTTTTCACTTGTAAGAAAGGTATTTGAAGTAAACGAGCAGAATCTTGCCGTACATTTCGATGACCTCGGAACAACTCTCGGTGAGTGTCTGCTTACTCCCACAAGAATCTATGTAAAGGCAGTTCTCAGCCTTATTGATTCGGTAAACGTAAAGGCAATATCACACATAACAGGCGGTGGATTCTATGAAAATATTCCCCGTGTTCTTCCGAATGGTCTTTCTGCAAAAATCGAAAGAAACGCTGTTCAGGTACTTCCTATTTTCGACTTAATCAAGCGTTCGGGCGACATTCCAGAAAGAGATATGTTCAATACTTTCAACATGGGTGTCGGCATGATGGTTTCCGTTGACAAAAACGACGCAGACAAAGCCATTGAAGTTCTCAAGTCAGCAGGCGAGGACGCTTATATTCTCGGTGAACTCGTTAAGTCAGAAGAAGGCGTAATTATCTGCTGATGAAAAAAATAATAATATCACTTGCTGTCTTGTTGGCAGTGTCCGCACTTCCTGCAATGTCAGCAGGTGATTCCCTTGACGTGAATTCCGACGGAAGTGTTGACAGCTTTGACTTGGTATCGGCACGCCGTGACGGAGCGTCCGCAGAAAAACTGAACGCAATAAATAATTTTATTCTCGGACGTAATGCCGACTTTTCTGACAATGACAATACATATACTATAGATGAGTCGTGCATACTTGAACCCAAGGGGACTGTACATACAGGTGACGGAACTTTCTACGGCGGAGGCTATGAGGGAGGCTGTGCAATGCTTGACCCTGTTTCAAGAGACTACTGGATAGTCGCAATGAACCTTGCCGACTACAACAACGCACAGCTTGCAGGTGCATATATTGAAGTAACGGGGGAACTAGGCACTATCAATATGCTTGTCACCGACCTGCTCCCCGAAGGAAAAAAAGGTGACATCGATTTATATACAGATGCTTTTCCGCTTATTGCTCCCGCTGAAAAGGGACGTGTTCCTGTAAGCTGGAAAATCATACCGCTTGACAGTGCTGAAAATGAACCTGTTTCATATAAATACAAAGAGGGTACTACTGAATACTGGTGCGGTGTTCAGGTCAGAAACCACCGTTATCCGATTACAAGGCTGGAATGTCTTGACGAAAACGGTGAATTTGTCGAAATAGAACGTCGTCAGTACAATTATTTTGAATCCGATAAAATGGGGAAAGGTCCGTTTACGTTCAGAATCACGGATATATATGGACAGATGGTCATTGACGAAAATATTCCTCTTTCATATGACGATACCGAAATAATACAGGGACACGTCCAGTTACCGAAATAAATATGAAAGTAAGTACAATTGATATTATATGGGCGGTTGTTTCAATGATAGTGCTTGCCGTATTCTTCCGCATGGGACACCTTATATACGGTCTGCTGATTATATACGGAATGATGTTTGTGATATTTTTCATTCATATATTTAAAATACGAAAAAGCACAGCTGACAGTATCGCAGTATATGGAGAAATAACAGGCTACCATACAACAAAGACAGGAAAAGGATTCTGCCCGATTGTAAAATATACCACAGAGGACGGCAGGGAAATAACTTCCGTCTATACTATCGTTGAACGTAAACAACGCTATGAAACAGGAACTGAAACAATGATATGCTATGACCCCGAAAATCCCATATCATTTTACTTTATGGGGCGTGAAGACGACCTCACATCAACATATTACCGTTTTATTGCAATCGGAGGTATAATCTCGGTTATCCTCTTTATACTGTCACAAACAAATGGATAAAGGAGTGATTATAATGAAATGTCCTTACTGCGGAGCAGAAACACATTATGCAAAATGTGAATACTGCGATTCGGTTATAAACCAGTCGGCAGGCGAAACTGTCAACGAAATGTTTCAGGACGTAACACGCAACGTAACACAGAACATTGTACAGAACATTACAATAAACCAAAATCCGATGGAAGAAATATCAAGAAAAAAGAAATCCACTTCAATAATACTTTGCTGTCTCGGATTTTTCGGACTGGGAGGCTTTCACCGTTTCTATACCGGTCATATCGGAACGGGAATTTTATGGCTTTGCACAGCCGGCTGTTTATTCATAGGAACTGTTATTGACCTCATTACAATAATCATAGGCAAATTCTATGACAGCAAAGAAAGACGTATTTCAAAATGGTAACGGAGGAAAAAGCTATGAAAAATATAGTGGTTCTCGTTTCAGGCGGAGGAACAAATTTGCAGGCTCTTATTGATGCTGAGAAATCGGGCATTATAAAGAACGGTAAAATTACCTGTGTAATTTCCTCAAAACCTGAAGTTTACGCACTTGAAAGAGCAAAAAACAATGACATCGCAACAAAAGTTATTCCGAGAAAGGAATACTCCGACAGTGTAAGTTACAGTATGGCAATACTTGACGCACTACGTGAGGAAAAAGCCGACCTTGTTGTACTTGCGGGATTCATGACCATTCTTGACGAATGTGTAACAAAAGAATACGCATACAAGATTATAAACGTTCACCCTGCACTTATACCGTCATTCTGCGGTGAGGGATATTACGGACTTAAAGTACACGAAGCCGTACTTGAATACGGTGTCAAGGTGTCGGGAGCAACTATACATTTCGTCAACGAAAAGGCAGATGCAGGTGCAATAATCCTGCAAGGTACTGTAAATGTTGAAAATGATGATACCCCCGAAATTTTACAGCGTCGTATCATGGAAAACGTTGAGTGGAAACTTCTTCCCGAAGCTGTTTCACTGTTCTGTCAGGACAGAATTGAAATCATCAACGGAAAGGCATATGTAAAATAATGATTACAGATATAAGAAAAGGCGAATTCGGTATTGAGGGAAAATTGTACTCCAAAGTATTCAATACTGAAATAGAAGTCATGATTGACGAGGAAGTAGACATTGGATATGCACAGAAATGTGCCGAACATTTTAATAACCTCAGCAGTGAAATGGTTGAAACTATTTGCAGAGGTGCAAAAGCCTACTGTCTTGACTTCATGGAAATAGCGTCGGGAGACTGGGATGAGGAACTGACAATTCCCGTAACTTCCGAAACGCCAGCAATTGAAATGATGAAATGTTTCAAACCAACTATGCTTATAATCGAAGAACCCGACGACGAAAATAAAATCGGCTATCAGCTTGAATGCAACTGCGACTGGGAAATTGAACACGGCATGGAAATTGACATACTTGACAATAAAGTTGTTTATCTCAGTTCATTCAACGCCTATTCACCATGGCTTGAATACGACACCGATGAATACAATTATGTAAATCAAATATAAAGGAGAATATTTTATCATAAAAGAATTTGATATTGCAAAAGAACTCAGTTCAGACACATATATCAGAAAAGATATAATTACAGGCAGTATGATAAGTATGCCGTTATAATACATCATGGGCAGAAAGACGTTGAAAAAGTGATTACTGATATAAAACAAGGTTGTTATGGCATTGAGGAAAAAATTTACTCTGAAATATTTCATACTGAAATGGAAGTCATGATTAAAGAAGGAGCAAGCATTGAGTACGCACAGAAATGTGCCGAACATTTCAACAGCCTTAACAGTAAACTTGTTGAAACTATATGCAAAGGTGCTAAGGCTTACTGTCTTGATTTTATGGAAGAAGTTGGTGGCGATGTTTACGAAAAAATGAAAATTTCCGTCACTGCCGAAACTCCTGCACTTGAAATGCTGAAATGTTTCAGACCGCAAATGCTTATAATCGAAGAACCCAAAGACAAAAACAGAATCGGTTATCAGCTTGAATGTAGATGCGACTGGGAAATTGAACATGGTATGGAAATTGACATAATTGACAATAACGTTGTTTATCTCAGTTCATTCAATGATTATTCGCCATGGCGTGAATACGTCACCGGTGAATACAATTATATAAATCAAATATAAAGGAGAATGTTTTATCATGGAAAGACTTGATATTTCAAAAGAACTCAGTTCAAACGCATACCCCGGCAGAGGTATAATCATAGGCACAAGCGAGTGCGGTAAGTATGCAGTTACAGCATATTTTATCATGGGCAGAAGTGAAAACAGCCGTAACCGTGTCTTTGTCGAGGAGGGCAGAGGAATCCGCACAGAAGCTTTTGACCCGTCCAAACTTACAGACCCTCACCTTATCATATACGCACCCGTAAGAGTTTTAGGAAACAAGCTTATCGTCACAAACGGTGACCAGACAGACACTATCTATGAACTTATGGATAAGCAGTACACATTTGAACAGTCTCTCAGAACAAGAGAGTTTGAGGACGACGCACCAAACTACACACCGAGAATTTCGGGTATACTTCACTTTGAGGACGGCGGTTTCAACTATGCAATGTCTATCTTAAAGAGTGCAAACGGTAATCCCGATTCATGTTTGAGACATACTTTCACATACAGCAATCCCATAGCAGGTGAGGGACATTTCATTCACACATACATGGGCGACGGAAATCCGCTCCCGAGTTTTGAGGGCGAACCTAAGTTAGTAGGCATCAAGGGCGGTATAGATGAGTTTACAGATATGCTCTGGAACAGTCTCAATGAAGATAATAAAGTATCGTTGTTTGTACGCTATGTAAATCTTGAGGACGGTACAGAGGAGACAAGAATTGTAAACAAGAACAAGTAATGACAAAATTCAAGAAGTCAATAGTAAAACTTTTGCTTTCGTTCAATAAACTGCTGATTTTCCCGTTATGCATTACATATATACTTATAAACGTTATAACGATTTTAAACTATGACCCAGATCTTAGCATTTATTATAAAGTATGGGAATTTTGTGAAAATCACGGCATAAAGGAATATTTTCACTGGCTTGACGATACAGGCATGAATCTTGCTATGCATTACAACGACAAAATATCAATAATGCTTATACTCATGATGATTGCAGACATGGTTTTCAGTATAAAAAACGGCAGAAAACAGATTATAAAGTGGATTTTTTATGCCATTATAACAGTAATTATTTTGTTTCTTCTCCCGAGTTTTACGACAGCGTATAAAAGAGGCATGGATTATGATTGCTTCTTTTGATTTGGACGAAACACTTTTTGTAAATCCCGAAAAAGTTCCAGCGGAAAACAGTCTTAACTTTCCGCTGGACAGGATTTACAGGGACAGATTAAGAAAAGGTACTCCTGAACTCCTGCAATGGATAAACCAAAACAATATTGAACTATGGATTTATATAACGTCTTTCCGTTCGGAGAGGTACATAAAATCTATTTTCAGGCACTACGGCATAAAAATCGACAACATAATAAACGGCAAACGTCATGCAAAAGAGGTACAGGGAAACAACACGGAAATAATGCCGTCAAAATATCCCTCAAAGTACCACATAGACCTGCACGTTGATGACGAAATTTCGGTTTATCAGAACGGTATTTCATATGGATTTCGTGTGTACCTTCTGAAAAAAATTGACATAGGATGGACGGACAACATCAAAAATGAGATAATCCGCATAAGGAGAATTTTATATGAAGAAAATTCCTGATAAAAGTATTAATGATATTGAAATCCCTGAAAATGCCGTTTACAGACAAACTCTTGCACATTACGTTGACGGTCAACTTAAACATACATATTATTTTTAATATAATGAACATGATAATATGATTCTTATGATTAAACCGCCATATAAACCATTCAGATATTTTTACGAATATAATAATTTCGGTCAGGTTAGTGTAATGTCCAAAGACGACGGACTCCGGTTATTTTATGATTACAATTCTGATAAAAGACTTTCCAAAGAA
>CAMWGS010000096.1 GCA_947173865.1 uncultured Ruminococcus sp. | reverse complement strand
TAAAGACTCTTCTTCTTTAATGAGGGTTGAGAGATATACATACTTTGTTTCACTATATTAAATATTCCGAAACAGAAAGTGAGGACTAAAATGAAATTCTACACAAACGATTCAAAAGCAATTCTTAAAGCTATAAGCGGTTCTGCCGACAACCTTAAGGAAATCACAGCAAACACAACTGACGCAGCTGTTGAAAAGCACGTTCCTGTTTACGAATCAAATGACGGAAAAATCTGTGTAAAAGTCGGCTCTGTTGAACATCCCATGCAGGAAGTTCATTACATTGAATGGATTGCAGTAAAGACAAACAAGGGATTTTATGTAAAATATCTCAGTCCCGAAGAATCACCGTCAGCCTGCTTTACAGTTGAAAACGAAACTGTTGAAGCCGTATATGCTTACTGTAATCTTCACGGTCTGTGGAAATCTTAATTATTCAGGAGGAATCTAAAAATGGCAGAAAACAAATACGCAGGTACTAAAACCGAACAGAACTTAAAGGACGCTTTTGCAGGCGAATCTCAGGCAAGAAACAAGTACACATACTTTGCATCTGTTGCAAAGAAAGCAGGATATGAACAGATAGCCGAAATCTTTCTTGACACCGCAAACAACGAAAAGGAACATGCTAAAATGTGGTTCAAAGAACTCGGCGGAATCGGCGACACTTCCGAAAACCTCCGTGCTGCTGCTGAGGGTGAAAACCACGAATGGACGGATATGTATGAGAGAATGGCTAAGGAAGCCGAAGAAGAAGGTTTCAAGGCTCTCGCTGTAAAGTTCCGTATGGTTGGTGCTATCGAAAAACAGCATGAAGAAAGATACCGTAAACTTCTCGAAAACGTTGAGAATCAGCAGGTATTTGAAAAGAGTGGTGTAACAGTATGGGAGTGCAGAAACTGCGGTCATATCGTAGTAGGTACATCTGCACCTAAGGTATGTCCTGTATGTGCTCACCCACAGAGCTACTTTGAAGTAAGAAGCGAAAATTATTAATCATATCAAAGTTTAATAACGGCACTTCCAGACATCAGGTCGGAAGTGCTGTTGCTTTAATTCAAAAGAATAATGAGGGATTTGTATGTCTTATATTAATAAAGTTAGTCTGTCTGAAATAATCAGATTTTTGGAAAACAGGAATTTTGAAAAATTCTGTTTTGCGAATGATTATGCTTATATTTATTCTCCAAAAACAGACGAAATTATAATTGAAGCACCGAACAATCAAATATCCGATGAAGTGATAGAACTTGCAATAAAAGTTTTTAATGAACTTGACAAATGTGTCAGCATAGCATATAAATGGTTAGAACACTTTAACCTGAAAAATGACAGATGGTATCCGGACGCACTTGACAGAGGATTTGAAATAAGTGGGATTTATTTTGGTAAATATGGATATGGACACCAACAGAAACCTTTTACTGACGGTTTTACAATCTCTTTCAGTACAAAAAATTATTATCCTTGCGAATTTACGGTTAAATTCCATAAAAATATGCACCCGTTTGCTGTAGAAGAATGGGTCTTTTAAATTCTGATTTATAAGAGTAATAAAAAATAAGTCCGAAAGCTTTTTTAACTGCTTTCGGACTTGAATTTTTACAGAAACTGTCTCATATCAAAAGAGAGTTTTTCTTCTGTGCTGACAAGTCGGCGTGCAATACTCTTTGAGCGTTCGTCTGCCGCCTGATACTGATTAAGATATTTATTAAGTGATTTTATTCCCATATTACAGCCGTCCGTTATAAGTTCGGCAATCATACTGTCTGATTCATGCATCTTAAGCTTCATGTTTGTCTTTACCCACGACATACTTTTTGCTATTGCACTTGGTTCTTTTCCCTCGTCGTGATAATCGTCAAGAGCGGTCTGTAAGTCGTATTTCAACTTTGCGTTTTCGTTCATGCTGTACTGTAAAGTTTTACGCAAATCATCATTTTTTACATAATCCATTACTTCGTCAATAGCCGAAACACCCATTTTTACACCTGCGTCGCACTCACGGAGCAGTTTTATTGTATCAGGTTCAACCATATTTTAATCATCTCCTTTTGTGATATTATCTGCACAAAAGGTCTTTTTATTCTACTCCTCAAAAAATGCCTCTTTTAAAATTCTGCTGTTCGGGTAATAGGTTACATGGACTTTCTTTTTATAATAATATGTACCTTTATCAAAATTATATATTTCCTCACTGTCGATATATTCATTGTCACGTAGCTTTTCAAGAGTTTTGTCCGTCAGGTCAAGCCTTATTTCCTCACCGTCAATTTCTGTATGGAAGTAACCCCATAATGTACTGTATTCACTGGTAATAATTGTTCTTTCACCTGCAAATATATCCGTCACATAATCCCCACATATGAAAACATGAAGCACAAACAAAAAAGCAATCAGTGAAACAGATATCAGGTATCTTGACTTATATTTTCTGATATATCTGATTTTCCGAAAATATGTAACCACTGTCATTGCAGTAATTACAGCGGAAATAATTAAAAGTGCCGTAACAAGATATAAATGATAAGCACCCTGCTTGACCGTATTATTTCCATATACTAAAACTATTCCGTTTACAAGAAGAAACAGAGAATTAAGCCACGAATATTTATCTATGGCTTTCTTTTCGTCCTCATTAAAATTTTCAACGTTATTCATATTGATGACCTCAGTATTTTTTCTGCTGTTATTGTACATATTTCGGAATTTATTTCAATTTTCATATAGTCTGCAAACATTTTACGGATATATTCAGCAAGTTCAGAAATATCGTCCGTCCGATACCTCAATGCACTTATTTCACATAAGACATAGTAATAATTATCATCCTGCCATGAATTTTCGGGAGTATGGTTAATTCCTGCCATTTCATTCAGTATAATGGTGAGATTTCTGAAATCTTCGATGATTTTATCAGAACTTACAAAACCTTCTGACCATTGCACATCGGTGTCGGGTGTGAACTCACTTATACAGAAACATTTTTCGGGATATTCAGAAAATCCTGAAAGCTTACAGTAACGTTCTTTGGCTTTTTCGGCGTTTTTCAGTGAGGAATATAATCCGAGATGTTTCATTTCTTTACTTTCTGCAAACTCATATACATGATACAGAAGATAAAATTTTTTCATAATATTACCTTATTCTGCTGAAATAATATAGTAATACACGGGCTGTCCGCCGTTCACAAGCATTACTTCTATTTTGTCACTGAGTTTTGACTGTATGAGTTCTTTGGTCTGTTCTGCGTTTTCCTCTGTAACGTCTGCACCGTAAATAAGCGTAATATAGCTTACGTCGCCCTTTGCAAGCTTTTTGCAGAGCTTCAGTACTGCCTTGTTTACGTCTTTTTCGGTGAAAGCAAGTTTTCCGTCGTCAAGTGCAAGAATTTCACCCTCTTTGATAGGGTGTCCCTCAAATTCGGAATCTCTTGCGGCAAAAGTAACAAGACCCGTTGAAACTCTTTCAAAAGCCTTTGTCATGTTAAGACGGTTTTCGGCAAGTCCCTCTGATTCGTCAAAAGCCAGCATAGCGGAAATACCCTGCGGAATGGTTCTTGTCTGGAGTACGCACACACTTCTGTCCGTAAGTTTTACAGCCTGTTCAGCCGCCATGATTATATTTTTATTGTTGGGAAGTACGAAAATAACCTCAGCAGGAGTTGAAAGAATCGCACGGAGAATGTCATCTGTTGAAGGATTCATAGTCTGACCGCCCCTAACAATAACGTCAGCCCCCAAATCCCTGAACATTGCTTCAATTCCGTGTCCTGCCGCAACAGCAACAAATCCGAACTGTTTTTCGGGTTCGGCAGGTGTAAAGCCCTCCTCTTCAGCGGTTTTTGCCTCTTTCACCTTGTTTTCGTGCTGAATACGCATATTCTCAATTTTCGGACGTGGATTATTTATAAAATGTCCGAATTCAAGACCTTTCTGAATGGCATTTCCGGGGTTGTCGGTGTGTACATGAACTTTTATTATCTTTTCATCGTCAACCACCACAACACAGTCACCTATTGTTTCAAGATATGCACGCAGCATAAACGGGTCGGGGCAGTTTTCATTTTTTTCCAGCATGAATTCCGTACAGTATGTATAATTTATTTCGTCGTCGTATTCACTTACGGCGGTTCTGAAAGAATCGTTGTTCTCCTGAACTGTTTCAGACGGCTCGGCAATTTTTCCACCTGCGAAAACGTCCGTCATAGCTCTGAATATGATTGCAAGACCTTTTCCGCCTGCGTCAACTACTCCCGCCTTTTTCAGCTGTGGGAGCATTTCCGTTGTCTTTTCAAGAACGGTTTCGGCTTCGTTACATACTTCCGTCCAGAAAATAACATCTTCATTTGTGGAAAGTGAAATTTCCCGTGCTTTTTCGGCACTTACTCTTGCCACTGTAAGAATAGTTCCCTCAACAGGTTTCATTACTGCCTTGTACGCCGCCTCAACCCCGAGTTGCAGAGCCTCCGCAAATTCCACACTTCCTGCCTCTGTACAGCCTGAAAGTCCCTTTGAAATCCCCCTGAAAATAAGAGAAAGTATAACTCCGGAATTTCCTCTTGCTCCTCTGAGAAATGCAGACGCAGCAACAGATGCCGCTTCTGAAATTGTCACACCGTTTTCAAGTCTTTTGAGTTCGCTGACTGAATTTCCTATCGTCATTGACATATTTGTACCTGTATCGCCGTCAGGTACGGGATATACATTCAATTCGTCAATTTCCCTTTTTCTGTTGTCTATTGTGATTGCCGCCGAAATAACGGCATCTCTGAACAAAGCTCCGTTTATCATAAAAAAACCTCCATTCAAATATTCAGGCGTTCATATCGTCTACAAATACATTCACGTTCTTGACGTGCATTCCGACTGCTTCTTCCACTGTAAAACTTACCTTGTGTATAATGCTGTTTACAGCCACTTTTATATTTGTACCGTATGAAACTTTTATATGAAGGTCAATTGTTATTCCGCCGTCGTCTGCGTGAATTATAACGCCCTTGCGTCTGAAAAGCTTTCCTCCAGTAAGAGAGGAAACAGCCGAACGGAATGTATTTGTGTTGCATACGTCCGCAACACCGAAACAGTCGCAGACAGCATGGCGTACTATTTCCGTGAGATAATTTTCCGAAACGGAAATTTTTCCTATATGATTTTCAACAGTTATCATAAAAATGTCCTCCATGTTTTTCAATGAGTATTAATAAACATTATAACACGGATTCGGCACGTTTACAATAGTATACTTTAAACTTTTTTCACTTTTCATCATCTGTATGGTTCTCTTTATATTCACGGACTTTTTTACGGGCATTGACATAATTCACAAAAGCTATTATCTGAAGCACAAATACAACAATCTGAAGAATAATAGAAACAACAGGAGAAATGTTTAGATTAAAACATATACTCCATGGAATGAAACAAAAGAGTGCAAAAAGCCCTTCCTCTACATCTCCATAAAGTATACCTGATATCAGAAAAATAACAAACACCATTATCGGAATTAGTGAAATAACAAAAAATATAGTAGTATGTAACGGGATTTTTTCATATAATCAACTCCTTATCCATTGTACCTTTGACCAGTCGCTGATAAAATCATCTGAAATTATATTAAATACACAAACCACAAAAACTCCACACCCGATAATTATCGCAGGAAATATCCACCACTTTAAAAGTCCTGTTTTTTTATACCACAATTTATATAACAGCAAATTCAGTCCATATGGAAGAAATACTGCTGTTTCAAGAAGAATCATGCCCGCTATAAAATCAGATGTATAAATTTTGTCACTTTTATAAAAAAGTCCGTCAGCCGATATTAACCATAGTCCGAAAGCAACCGCCCAGAATACAACATAAGCAAATACAAAATTTAATAACACCGAAAAAATTTTTGTTATGATACTAAATAACGACGCTCTTTCACAAATATTTTCTTTACATAAAAATTTATCTATTATAAGGTATAACAAGATTATATTAAATATAATCATAATCAAAAATATCAAAGCACCCATAATATATTCCCCCCGTTATTCTATCGGAATGTAACCTGATTTTTCAATAATTTCCTGTCCTTTGTCCGAAAGAATCCAGTCAATCATTAATTTTACATTTGAGTTTGGATTGTATTTTCTGTAAATCGCATAGAAGTCAACCGTTACGGGATATTGTCCCGAAGAAATATTATCCTTGTCGGGATATACACCGTTCACCGAAAGCATCTTCACACAGCCGTTGCCGACAATTTCCGACACATAGTATCTGAAAGAAAAACCAACAGCACGTCCCATAAAACCGAATAAATTCTTTTTCATGGGTATACCGTCCATGAAAGACATCATAACCGACTGACTTCCGCTCCCCTCAATTCTCTGAACAGGGTCAATTATTTTATTGTCACCGCCGACCTGTGACCATTTTTTATATTTTCCCGAGTAAATGCCCCTTATCTGTTCAACCTTAAGATTTTCTACGGGATTTTCGTTGCTGACAATAAATACAAAAGCTTCATGTCCTATCGGTATGAACTCAAGTTCAGCTCCCTGCTCCTCTGCGTACTCAAGCTGTTCGGCGGACGGCTCTGCACAGAAAATAATATCTGCTTCTCCGTCCACAACCGACTTATATGCTTTGAGTGTATTTGTATATTGCAGTGAACTTTCAGGCGTGAAATTTTCACCGTCAAAAAAAACGCTGTCCTGCGGATATACTGCGTTTACAAATGCCGAAAACACGGGATAAAGTGCCGCTGCACCGTCCACAACAGGCAGATTTTCAGTTAATTTAAAATCAGTATCAATATTCACGACTTCCGAATTTTTGTCAAACGGCAGATATTTGTCAAGTTCTATTGATTTAGTCTGCATCTGTTCGCTTGTACTGTTTATGTAACGTTTTGTAAAAAGATTGTACACCGATATATCAAAGCCGACAAAACACATTATCAACAAAAAAAGTGTTGAAATCTGTTGAAAAAGTTTCATGCAATCAGCCTCCGTTTGCTATATAGGAAATTATGGAACAGTGTTCGTGCAGGTTATAAGTATACGCCACAAGTACACCTGTACTCACCGCACCTGTAATTAAAATTATTATTAATATTCTCCTGAAAAGCTTGTCACTCATATTTTTACTCCCTTACATATAAGTAATTATCATCTGAGATATTATAAATAATGACACAACTGCCGTTACAAGTATTCCTGCAAAGACAGCCGAAATTATAAAAGCAGTTTTTCTTGACCTGTATTTTTTACTGTTCTTCTGATTTTTTTTCCACATAACAAGCGATACTATAAAAAATATTATTATCCCCACAGGTATTCCGAAAAAAAGGCCTTCCAATATAATATCAGCATTTATAAACGATACCACAACTACAATTATAAGCATTACGGCAAGAACTGATGAAACTATAAAAGAATTTTTTCTTTTTGAGCGATTCTCACTG
>CAMWGS010000095.1 GCA_947173865.1 uncultured Ruminococcus sp. | reverse complement strand
CGCTGTTGACATTATTTATTGTTTCACTGTTTTGTATCTGTTGTAATAATTCTGTAATTCTTTACAGTAATTTATTATGATTTATTATTATATTATTTATTTTTCATTTGTATTTTATTCATGTTTTTTGTTGTATTTCACCTTATAAGCGTTATTATGGTACTTCGTTTTTGGGCGTAAAATGGAAATGTTTCAAAAACTATTGCCATTTCAGGCTAAATATGCTATTATTAGGTCAGCCCAAAAAGGCAGCCGAAAATTTTTTCGGGGAAAGGAATTGAGTTAATGAGTAAAGTTAAAGCGGCAGCTATTGTCCTTGCAGTTATTCTTTCATGTCTGGCAGGTTTTCTCCTTATTGCATATTATGCATTACCGAATAACAGCACAAAGAATGTGAATGATACAGAGGTTTTCCATTTTGAAAATCAGATGCTGGCAAATACCGCTCCGACCGGTTACAACGAAAACAATATAACAGCATTGAATATGGCTGGTTTTACAGTGGAAGAAAATCCGATTGTTATAAAAGAAACAGAATGTAATTCAGACAGTATTGTTGAAAAAATGTCAGAAATGTATGCTGAATCTTCTGTTACTGCAACAACAGCAATAGTTACTACAACAGTTACAGAAACTGTTGCAACAACAACTGTTACAGAAGCATATTCGGCAGAAACGGTTCTTCAGACAACAACCACAGCAACTACTGCTGTAACCATTGCAGAAACTGTTACAGAACAGGTTGTTATTACAACAACTGTTGTTACCGAACCTTTTGAAGTTCCTGAAGAATGGTTCTATGTTGAAGAAGATGTTTACTATGAAGAGCCTGTTTATGAAGAATATGCAGAGCCTGAAGTAACTGATACATATGTTTCAAATACTTCATATGTTTCCGACAGCGACTTCATTCTTTTATGTAATGCAGTGGCACATGAAGCGGGTTCTGACTGGATTGACGTTTACAGTAAGGCTAATGTTGTTGAAGTTATAATGAACAGAGTCAACAGCCCCCTTTATCCGAATACGGTTTATGAAGTTCTTGCACAGCCATATCAGTTCGAGGGTTCGGGTTCATATGTAAATATGTCCTGTTATTCATATGAAGTTACTGACAGTGTAATAGCTGCTGTTAACCTCTATTTCAATGAACCATATTCATTCATGAACGGATATTTTTCATTCTACGGTGACGGCTATCAGAATTATTTCAGCTGATAAAAATTGTACATACGAATTATTGAAAGGAAGTAAGGCTTTTATGCTTTTACTTCCTTTTTTATTTACAGAATAGTCACAGTATATATACATATCAGTAACGGATATTGCAATAAAAGTCAATTTGTGGTATAATGGTTTATAGTTCGGAAAGAACAGTATTTTAACTCTATGGAGGTGTTTTATGGATTTTTTTACTGATACGTCCAGTATTTTCCTTTGTGCCGTTTCAGCTGCTGCACTTGATTTATGTGTGCTTGTACTTATTCTCATAGCATATAATGAAAAAAAACACGCACAGCAGTACTGGAACAGGATTTCAGGCTGTATGGAACTCTCCGCCCCTGATGTTTCATATCCTCTGAACTGTGGTGAAATACTCATAGGCAGGCACGCTTCGGCTGATATACGTCTGCCTGATTTGTCTGTTTCACGCTACCATGCCATACTTACTGTATCGGACGGAATATGGACTATTACCGATATCGGTTCAAAATCAGGTATTTTCGTGAACGGCACGCTTGTTACCGAACGTATACTTCGGGAAAACGATGTCATCAATCTCGGCAACAAACGGCTTATTTTCAGACGCAGGAGGAATAATAATGTACATTAATATGTTTCTTTACATAATATCATGTATTTTCGTTCTTCTTTCACACTCCGCCATGCTCCTTAATGTCTATTTCAACGGCAGTGCGGAAAGTGCGGCAAACGTCATTATTCTCGCTGTGGCTGTTCTCGGACTTGATTTCGCATACTTCATAATAATGCTTATGTTCAGGCAGAGAAGTTACGCCATTGACTTCCTGCTCATACTCATTCTTAATATGAGTGTTATTTTTCAATCGTGTTTCGGCGGAGTACATCTCTCAGTAAAGCATTATATAACGTGTATAGTTTCCCTTGCTGCCTGCAAGGCGGGATTTTTAATCTGTAAAAATCCGAAGTGGCTACAGATGCAGAAAAAGTATATATATCTTGCTATAGGTATACTTATCGTTGCTATACTGACGCTTACGGGTTCAAGAAGTATGTGGATAAATATCGGTTCTATTTCTATTCAGCCGTCGGAATTTATAAAGCCCTTGTTTGTGCTTGCCTGTGCAACGTATGTTGCAGAACAGCAGAAGAAACGTAAAGTACTATGGTTTTATGTTGTATACGAAAATTTCGCCCTTTATGGTCTTACTGCCGTAATATGTCTTTTGCAGTGGTGGTGTCGTGACCTCGGAAGTCTGCCGACATTCGTTGGAATTTTTGTATGCGGATTCTTTCTCAGAATATGCTACCCGAAAGCAAAGTTTTCAAAAAAGACTCTCATCACGGCAGGCGTTATTCTTCTTATAGTGGCATTAATCGCACTAAGATTTGCACCCGACTATGTTCAGGAACGTCTCCACACTGATATATGGAACGACAAGACAGGAAGCGGTTATCAGCAGTCGCACGCTCTTATTGCCATAGCTGACGGCGGTTGGTTCGGCAAGGGGCCGGGCAACGGAACTCTATGCAACATATTCGCACACGAAAACGACATTGTCTTTGCTACCATAAGCGAAGAATGGGGCTTATTGTTTACACTTATGGTTATGCTTGCTATACTGATTATGCTGGCAGTTCCGCTTATAAATCCCCCACGTTCATATTATCATTCCACTATGTCGGCAGGCGTATGTGCCTACTTTATAATGCAGATGTCACTTAATATTTTCGGTTCATGTAATATGATACCTTTTACAGGTGTAACTATTCCACTCATATCAGCAGGAGGAAGCTCAATGGTAACAAGCGGTTTCATGGTAGGAATGCTTATCGCCGCACAGTCGCCGGAATTCCGACAGTCTGCCCTAAGACAAAAAAGAAATACTCCTGTAAGGAGGCAGACAGCATGAAAAGTATAAAGCGTTCACAGTACATCATAAGCCTGTTTATAATAGTCTTTATTGCAGGAATGACGGCTCTTGTAATAAAAATCAGGACGGAAGCCGATTTCTATATGATGAACTCGGATGAGCAGGTTCTCGGAATGGTTTACGACAGAAACGGTGGTGTGCTTTTTGACGGCACGGGCAAAGGACAGTATGAAGATAATTTTTTTGTCGATGTTGGTAACCTCATAGGCGACAACAAGGGACAGATGACTAATACTCTTGTTGCACAGAATCTGAAAAGACTCAATAACTACAGTTTTTCTTCAGGTACTGTTGACGACGGAAAAGCCGCTATTTATACAACCCTTGACCACAACGCTAACCGTGCCGTATATAATGCTTACGGCTTTCAGAAAGGCTGTGCTGTAGCATATAACTATAAGACAGGTGAAATTCTTGTCTGCACAAGTCTGCCGTCCATTGACGTTACAAAGGGTTATGACGGCATTGAATACTTTGAAAGCGGTACTCTCATATCAAAAAATATGTATCGTACAGTACCGGGCTCTACACAGAAAGTATCAACTGTAATTTCCGCTCTTGAAATAATGGGAGCAGACAGACTTTTTTCAAAGGTCTATAACTGTTCGGCACATTACACAAATCTGAACGGCGATGTCATTGACTGCCACAACTGGAGTGGTCACGGTGACCAGAATATTCAGCAGGCACTTGAAAACAGCTGTAATCCGTTCTTTGCACAGCTTATAGAAAATGATGAGGATTTACCTCTTGAAGACATAATCAAACAATACAAAAAAATGGGATATGCTGTTAATGAAGATGAAGATGAATACATAGATATTGACGGTATACAGTGTGAAAAAGCTTCCACCACTCTTATGGATTCTCATGAGTTCAGAACGCAGTGGGGCTGTATCGGTCAGGGTGATACAATGGTAAGTCCGATTCAGCTTATGATGTGGCAGAGTGCCATTGCAAATGGTACGGGAAAAATGACAATGCCTCATCTGATTGACCATGTGACAGATGTTGATGGTGATATTACCGAAACCGCCGAAACAGAATTCAGCAAACAGATTTTTTCAGCCGATACAGCTAATACAGTACGTCAGATGCTTCTTACAAACGGTGCAAATCACTATGTTTACTCAATAAGCGGTTATACCGTCGGTTTAAAAAGTGGTACAGCACAGGTTGATGAAGGTGCAAAGGAAAATTCACTGCTTGTGGGATTCGTTGACGACCCGAATAAACCCGTTGCTTTCTGTATACTGATTGAAGATAAAAATTCAGGTTATCTTACAACTGAGCAGGTGGCAAAGATTATGCTTGACTCTATTAATTTACAATGATTGTCTGATATGCACAAATATTCATGAATATTTTGTGAGTTTACACAAAATTAACAAAATTCTATTGATATTTATCGAAACTTATGTTATAATATACCTATAAAATTTATACATCGATTTTATATCGGTGTCTAAAGGAGGACTAAGATGAAAACTACCATCACAGCTAAGAAAATGCAGATACCGCAGAATTTCTCGGAATATGCAGAATCGAAAATCAACACGAAACTCAGTAAATTTTTCGGCGATGAGGCTGATGCTAAAATCGTTATGTCAGAAATCAGAAACCAGATTGTTCTCGAGCTTACTGTAAGATACAACAGCATCATCTTCCGTGCAGAACGCACAGCAGAGGACAAGTTCGTTGCTCTTGATGACGCTATAGACAAAATCATCAGACAGATTCGCAGAAACAAAACCAAAATTGAAAAACGTCTCAAGGATAACGCTTTCAAGGAAGCATTCGTTGAAACAGTTCCCGAAACTGCCGACTATGAGGTTATCAAGCATAAGAAATTCCAGATGCGTCCGATGGATATTGATGAAGCTATTCTTCAGATGAATATGCTCGGTCATAATTTCTTTATGTTCATGAACGGCAATACAGGTGAAATAAATGTAGTGTACAAGCGTTCGGAAGGCAATTACGCTGTCCTCGAACCTGATAAAAACTGATATATCTGTAACCGACGGTTTATGAGAACCGTCGGTTTTTTGAAAGGATAAAAATTATGGATAACAATAAAAAAACTGTAATCGAAAAAAGGATTCAGAAAACAGGTAAAAATCTCGTAAAAAACAACATGGAATTCTATTATGCGGAAACTAAAGAAGATGTACGCCCTTTAGTTGAATCACTCCTTAAAAAAGGTGATGTTATCACAAACGGCGGTACTATGACTATGGCTGAATGTGGTATTTCCGACCTGCTCAATTCCCCTGATTATACTTACCTCGACCGTTCAGGCAAAACACGTGAGGAAGTTGAGGAGATTTATATAAAGGCATTTTCTGCTGACGTATATATTTCCAGTTCAAATGCCATTACAGAGGACGGCGTTTTATATAATGTTGACGGCAACAGCAATAGAGTTGCGGCCATTGCATACGGTCCGAAATCCGTAATCATAATTGCAGGATACAACAAGATTGTGAAAGACCTCGAAGAAGCTGAAATCCGTGTAAAAAGAGAAGCTGCACCGCCTAACTGTGTACGTCTCGACTGTAATACATATTGTAAGGAAATGGGCGAATGTATTTCGCTTTCAAAGGCGGACAGACAGATGACCGACGGCTGTTCAGGTGACCGTATATGCTGTAACTATCTTATCTCAGCCCATCAGAGACACAAGGGACGTATAAAAGTTATTTTGGTTGGTGAAGAGCTTGGCTACTGATATATATACATTCTTATGGTACTTTGTAATATATGCATTTTTCGGCTGGTGTCTTGAAGTAATATATCAGGCGGTTGAACACGGTAAATTTATAAACCGTGGATTCCTTAACGGTCCGTACTGTCCTATTTATGGATTCGGTGTAATTATCGTTACAGGAACGCTTGAACCCCTGAAAGAAAATATTATTGTTCTGTATATCGGTTCTGTGATTTTAACGACAGTACTTGAACTTGTTACAGGCTTTCTTCTTGAAAAAATATTCCACCAGAACTGGTGGGACTATTCAGACGAACGTTTTAATTTAAAAGGCTATATATGCCTTAAATTCTCACTTCTGTGGGGAATTGCCTGTCTTATTGCGGTTCGTCTGATTCACACGTTTGTAGAGACTTTTGTGGAACATATTCCGAAAACTCTCGGTACAGTGTTAATCAGCGTTGCTATGGTTGGTTTTGCAAGTGACATGATTATAACAGTATTTGCTGTAATTCATATCAGAAACCGTCTTGCCCTGCTTGACAATATTGCCGCTGAAATGCGTAAAATATCGGACTATACAGGTGAAAAGCTTTACAACGGTGTTGAAAATTCAAAGGCACGCAAAGAAAAATATGAAGAACTGCGTGAAAAGTATAAGGAACAGTTCAGCAAACGGAAATTTGTTGACAGACGTATTGAAAATGCGTTCCCTAAATTGAAAATCGACACAAACAAGTCATTTCATGAACAGCTTGAAGAATTAAGAAAAATCATGGAGGAAAAGAAAAATAAATAATTACAAAAAATCCCCCTGTCACTGACAAGGGGATTTTTTTGTTATCTCTTTACGAAATATTCCTCATACCATACAAGGAATGTATAAATAGTCCATATTTTACGCCAGTTGTCAGAATCACCACCGATATAGTCATTAAATATCGCATTTATTTCTTCAACGTTGAAAAACTTTTCAGCCATATCACTATTGAACTTCGCTTTTACATCACCGTTATAGCGTTCGTCGGCGAGCCATATTCTTATAGGAACGATAAAACCGAGTTTCTTTCTGAAAGCTATTTCGTCAGGCAGTACATTTGCGGCTGCCGTTCTGAAAGCAACTTTGTTTGTTTCGTCGTTCACCTTATATTCTGACGGAAGTCTTGACGCTATGTCAAAAACTCTCATATCGGTAAGCGGCATACGGATTTCAAGACCTGCCGCAGTACTCATTTTATCTACATTAAGATAAATATCACCTTCAAGCCAAATCTGAATATCAACGTCCGACATCTTTGTGAGCGGGTCAAGTCCTTCGGTTTCGTCGTATATATATTTAACGAGATTAATAGGCAGTATTTCGGGATTATAATTTTTAAGAATCCTCTGTTTTTCGTCCTCTTTCATTATGTTGGTATTTCCGACATAGAAGTTTTTAAGATTATCACCGTATCTTTCAGCATTGCGGTACATATTGTAACCTCCAAAAAATTCGTCTGCACCTTCTCCCGAATAGCAGATTTTTGTATGTTCTGCTGTTGCCTGACAGGCAATGGCAAAGACAATTGCAGAAGCGTCACCCAATGGCTGTTCCATATTGTACATGACATACGGAACTATATCAAAATATGCCTCAGGAGTAATGAGACATCTGTTGTTTTCACGTCCGAGAATATCGGCTGTCTGTTTTGCAAGACCCGATTCGTCAAAACGTTCGTCGTCATAACCACAGGAGTCAGTTACTTTAACGTCGGACATTGCAAGAACGTAAGAGGAGTCAACACCTCCTGAAAGGAAAGAT
>CAMWGS010000094.1 GCA_947173865.1 uncultured Ruminococcus sp. | reverse complement strand
GTGAAAATGTATAAATCGAGGGAAAGCCGTATGAGTTGTAAACTCTCACGTACGGTGTGAAGCGGGGGAAAATTCGGAGATAATTTCAAAGAATTACCTATCGCTATCCGGCGCAAAATCCCCATAGTGATATAGAAGTTTTTTCTCTCTTAATACAGACCGCATAACACAGCGTTATGCAGTCTTTTTTCCATAATGCCCTGTTTCCACCTCAACGGAGGAAGTAGCCACATCAAAGCGGTAATAAATATCTATCTGCTGAATACGTTTTCCGCTGGACTTGTCCGCTTCGTGTACGACTATCTTTTCAACCAGCTCGTGCATAATTTCGGGAGTAAGCTCTGTGATATGTTCATATCTATGCACCACTTTAAGAAATGCTGTTACATCGGAGGACTTCTGCTCGGCATTGCCGATTAGGGCGGTCAGCTCGGCAGCGGTTGCTTTCAGCTTCTTCTGCTCGTCCTCATATCCCTTAGACATCATCGCAAAACGCTCGTCGGAGATTTTACCAAGAACATTGTCCTCATAAAGCCTTGTGAAAAGACGGTCAAGCTCCGCAATTCTCTTTTCAGCCTGCTTTAAGGTCTTTTTCGCCTTAGTAAGTTCCGAGGACTTCTTCTGAACGGAGTTACTCATAGCGGTCTGTACAAATTCGTCCTCATTCTCCCTCACAGTTGCAAGGAGCTTATTTAATTCACCGAGAACAATTTCCCTCAGCACACAAGTGCGGATATAGTGAACGGTGCATTTATCGCCGTCCTTTGCGTAGGTAGAGCATCTCATATGTTCCTGTTCAGGACGTTCATTTTTGCGTCTGATCAGGTACATCTTCTCACCGCAGTCGGAACAATAGACCATTCCTGCGAACGGATTGACAACATCGCTCCTTTGAGGTCTGCGTTTGTTCTTGCGAAGCTCCTGCACCAAGTCGAACTCCTGCTGCGTGATAATAGGCTCTTGTGTATTTTCAAAAATCAGCCATTCGTCTTGCGGATTGTAGACAATTTTATGTACCTTGTATGACTTCATTCTTGTTCTGAAATTTACTGTATGACCGCAATATTCAAGCCTTTCAAGAATGTGGCAGATAGTCTGCGCACCCCAACGGTGCAGTTTGGCATTGTGCCTGCCGTTATCTCTGCCCTGCGACAGAGCGTAGGCTGTCGGTGTCGGTATACCTTGTTCCGTGAGAATACGGGCAATCTGCACCGGACCGTAGCCGTCAATGCAGAGCTTGAAAATCTTGCGTACCACTTCGGCAGCAGTATCATCAATCACCCACAAATTCTTGTCGGCATCGGACTTCTTGTAGCCATAGATCGGAGGGCAGAGATGCTTGCCCGATTGACCTTTTGCCTTGAACACGGCACGAATCTTCTTTGAGCAGTCACGGGCATACCAGTCATTAAAAATGTTCTTGAATGCCATAAGCTCATTTTCACTTTTGAAAGTATCCACACCGTCATCGACATAGTAAGCCGTGTTGTGAAAGCCGTTGTCCTCTGCATATTTTTTGAGAATAGCTTTCTGATTAGTGATACTGTTGCTCTCGCCGTCCAACATATCATCCTGCGAAAGACGGCAGTATAAAGCTGTAATCTTGTCTGTCATAATAACCTCACTTTCCGACAGATACAGCAAGCTATGATAACATTATAGCGCGTCTTTGAAAATAAATCAATGCGCCGAAACGCCAAAATCACACAGCTTGCTTGTCCTGTTCTTGTCTGGATTCACCGAGGAAATCCTCGCAGTCACGAATGATAAGTCTTTTCAGAATGTCCGAAAGGTTCTCCCGAAAAGCAGGGTTAAAAGTGGTTTTCACCATATAGGTGGTGTGCCCGATTTTGTATTCGGACACGGTTGCAGTTGTTTCATTCATAGCGAATTTTTCTCCTTTAGCTTTTCTATCTCTATGCTTGTGAGTGAGGGCATCGCTTTATATATCTAACCCTCCGTTTTGTTGTCGGTTATATGTTAATCCTCATAGAAAGAATTACGTCCGACCTTATTAGCAGAACTGCTGTCAGCAAGCTCACCGATCTGCTCATAACTCATACCGCTGTCGGTCAGCTTACAGATAAGCGTATGCTCCGCAGTGACAGCATCAATAAGCTCCTGTCCCTCTTTGCCGTAAAGTTCAGAGAGCGCATCGTAAGTAATCAGCTTGTTTTTCTCAATCAGCTTACGGCGGCGTTCGTTGGCTGCCTTGATAGCCTTTTCAAGATTATCGAGCTTTGCATTGTTATCGGTCAATGTTGCACTCATTCTGTTCACCTCGCTTTGTTTTGGTATTGTAGGATATGATTTTATCCCACGATAATATTATAGCACGCAACAACGCCTTTTGTCTATTCGCAGTGCGCTCAAACTTTCTGTTTCAGTTGAGTTTTTCCGTTCGACAGATTGTTATGGGAAAATGAAAAAGCTGCGGAGCGGAGAACGCTTCACAGCTTGTGGGGATATTCTATTTTTATAATTGATTACGGCTCTGCAAATTGAAATTTATATCTATATATTATCGGGACAAATACGCCAACCTAAGAATAATTCTAATTCCTTAAAAATCTCTTTTATCATGATTTCATTTTCGCTGAAACAGCTTGTAACAATTGAGATGTAATTTGTAAGTTCTTCATTGAAATCATTACTGTTCCAACTATTTATGTCTTTCACCTTTAATAAAGTAATATCAAGGAAAGGCTTTTGAGAGTGAAATGACCCTTTGCCATCATATGTAAGAAAGTCAAATGACTGTAAAAAATCAAGAATTTCATATGTGTCCCAACAATTTGAACGGCAATCGGTTTTCATATAATAGTAATTATACATTTATCATCACAGCCTTCAACATTAAAATAAATTCTGATTTTTCAAGCAGACCCAACGTCTACCACACTACCCTCATTATACCACATCATCACTATAAAATCAATACTCAATCCGAACGTAACTATTAAGAGATAATCTACATTCGGAACATCGGCAAGTCTGCCGATGATGAAAGATTTCATAAAACTGCCGCACACCCAGCGCGATAACTGCGCCGTACCCCAGTAAAATGCTTGTAGAACCGTGTGAGATATAGAGAAGTCGCACAGCTCCGATTCGCTGATAGAACAGCGAAAGTCTGAGCCGTAAGGATAGGCTCAGACGAAAAAATGTGCATAGACGCAACAAAAATAGCAAGCATAGTATTTTGCGCCGCACACGGACGAAAATACATCTGCTTGTTAGGGACACATTCCCTAAGACCTTTGTAAAAATCGGCTTACGCCGAAAATAAAAACAGAATGGAGATACAACTATGGAAAACCCAAAAAAGAAAAGAGGCAGACCGCCCAAGCACAAAACCACCGAAACCACAGGTATGACCTATAACGGAGCTATCAACTACGCTTTAGATAAAGAGGTCAGAGCCGAGCTTGACAAGAGCCTTGCCGACAAGGGCGAGAGTACACTTTCTGATGATGAACGCAAATATCTTGAAAATCAGAAAGAAAACAAATCCCGAACACTCAACATTCGTTTCACAGAAAGCGAGTATCGGGACATCGAGGACAAGTGCAAACAATTTGGTTACAAGAGCAAATCAACCTATGTGCGTGATTGTGGCAGGGCGAGAATTGATTTGTCCGTTGACCGTGCCGACTTCTCCGAAACAAATCGCCTTATGAAAGCTGTCGGGAACAACATTAACCAAATAGCGATCAGGCTTCACAGTACGGGCAATTTTTACGAAGAAGATATGACCGAGATAAAGAGAGGTGTAAATCAGATTTGGCAGTTACTCGTATCCATTCAATCAAGGCAACAGTCGGAGCGGCGATCAGCTACATCACAGACGGAGATAAGACCGTCAACGGTTTATATGTCCAGTCTTATGCTTGTAGGTCAGACAGCCGAGGTGCAGCCGAAGATTTCCGAGCCGTCAGAGCCACAGGAACAGGACGGACAACAATCCTCGCACATCACATAATTCAGAGCTTTGAGCCGGGGGAAATTACTCCTGAACAAGCCTTGCAAATTGGTGAGGAATTATGTGACCGTTTCTTAAAAGGAAGTTATCAGTATGTACTTGCCGTTCATACGGACAAAAATCACCTGCATTGTCACATTATTTTCAACAATACAAATCTGTATAACGGTTTGAGTTTTACGACCGAACATAATCAAGGAAAGATCAGCGAAAGATCGTGGGCAAAGCTCCGTGAAATATCGGACGAGATATGTCAGGAATACGGTCTGTCTGTTATTGAGCCGCAAGGCAAAGGTGTTTCACATTTTGAGCGTGATATGCAGATACAAGGCAAGTCGTGGAAAGACAAACTCCGAGCTAAAATTGCAGAGGTTGTATTTTACAGCAAGAGCTTCAATGATTTCTTGCAAAAATGTACTGAATGCGGTATCGAGTATGTATATAAGCCAAACAACAAGGTCAAGCTGAAATTTCGTCTGAAAGATGAGGGACAGCAGAAGTTTACAAGAGCCGATACATTAGGTGCAGACTACACTCCCGAACGCATTGCCGAGCAGATAGAGCAGATACAGAAAGCCCTTGCGGTCACGGATAAATTTGTGGAAAAGAAAGCTCCTGAAAAGCCTGTTACACCGCCACAGCCTATTATAACAACCACCGAGCCGACCAAGAGCAAAGGTCTTACAGAGGAAGAATTTTTTGCTTTGTTGGGAGAGCCGACAACACCTGAAACCAATCCGACCGAAAGCAAAGCACCTGAAAAGAAAGAAGATGTATGGGCAGAAATCAGAGGTATGCGTAACGCCGATACGATAATAGCCGACCTTGAATCGGGCGGTATCACATCGCTTAGAGATTTACGGAGTTTCTTTTGGAATTTCAAACACGATGATGACCACACGGACGAGCTTTCCGAACTGAAAACTAAAATCAAGGCTATTGATAAGCTCATCAAGATGATGAAACAGCGTTCGGAGCATTCTGCAATTTACAAGCAATACAAAGAGTGTTCCGCTTTTCGACAAAAGTCTTTCAGAAAGAAAAATGCCGATTCTATCGACAGCTACGAACAAGCCGATCAGTATATAAAGGAGCATATTAAGCCGTTAGTTGTTGACGGAAAAGCACCTAAACGGAGCGAGTTGGAGAAAATGCTCACCGATCTGAAAATGGAGTATAACGCACTTGTTCCCGAACATAATGCTTTCCTCAAAAAGAAAGCTGCCGCTATACCGTACACCAAGACGGTACGCACCTACCTTGAAAATCAAAAGAAACAGGAGCGTGACAGACAATACAGAGAGAGGAAACTTACTCAGCAGAAAAAGAAAGATACACTTGAATAAAAAAACAGCAAGGAGAGTGTTCCCCTTGCCGTGGTGATATGTATAGTCGTTAAGAAAAATCAGAATTTACACGCCTATTCTCTTTTCCAGTCTATATCATATCCGTCAAGTATTTTCCACATAAACATATCCTTAAAATCTCTATAGCAGTTTTCGCAAATATAACAAGAGATGTTTACAGGTATATACCAAAATTGAAACTTATCATCATTTACTAAATCCAAACAAAAAATGCAATGTTTCAGGTGCGGAGCATTAGCAAAAATATCTTCCCCGTCCGTCGGATTTAGTTCTATGCTGCGCAAATCATCTACATCGTTGAGCAAGCGCCAATCGTCTTTTTCCACCATAAACTTACACCTCTAAATTCCAATTTATACGAGCAAGCTGAGTGCCTGTTCTTATCAGTAATTATACATTATCACCCCGAAAAAGTCAACTATCAACAAAAAGAAAGGAACATATTTATGAGCAAAATCGGATATATCCGTGTTTCAATAGAACGTCAGGAAACCGCAAGACAGCAGGAGATTATGTGCGAATATCAGGTTGACCGCATTTTCTCCGAAAAGCTCTCAGGAGCAATCGCAGACCGCCCACAGCTCAAAGCTATACTTGACTATGTGCGTGAGGGCGATACCCTCTATGTGGAGAGCATCAGCCGTTTAGGACGTTCAACAAGGGACTTGCTGAACATCATTGACACCCTCAACAACAAAGGAGTTACCCTCATTAGCCACAAGGAGAGCATCGACACCGATACACCTACGGGAAAATTTATGTTGACCGTGTTTGCTGCCCTATCTCAGCTTGAAAGAGAGCAGCTCAAACAGCGACAGCGTGAGGGTATTGAGATTGCCAAAGCACAGGGCAAATACACAGGTAGAAAGCCTATCCCGATTGATTGGGATAGATTTGGAAAACTCTATTGGGAATGGAAAGCTAAGAACATCACGGGCAGGGATTTTATGCGGAGAATGGAACTGTCGGCTAACACATTCTATCGCCGTGTGCGTGAGTATGAGATACGCAACGGCATCACCGAACCGACCTCTGCTTGAATATACCCTCTGGCGAACGGAAACGCCCCACAGAGCCTTGCAGGCTTGCGGAGCGGAAATACTTAACCGATAAAAAATGCACCCTCTCTGAAAGCTTAAAGAAGGTGCTGTACGGTTAATGTATGCCGTTAGGGTATGTGCCTATTGTGGAGTGTGCCATAATGCTGATTTGGACTTGTGTGGAACGGAAAGGGAGTGTGCCAATAGGCTAATTTGTTTGAACTATAGCAGAAAATAAATATATTCAATTAAACTAAATTAACTATGCTGTTTACTCCACATTTTGTAATAATCTCCTCGTTTAGAAATTAACTCATCATGGGTACCACATTCAGACACATTTCCATTCGCAATATAAAATATTTTATCACAAGTTATAATCGTGTTCAGTCGATGTGCAATAATTATTGTTGTTACGTCAGGATAGTTTTTTTCAATAGAAGAAGTAACATCATATTCTGTTGATGCATCAAGATTACTTGTAGCTTCATCAAGTATAAGTATATCGGGATCACGGAATAAAGCTCTTGCAATAGCAATACGTTGTCTTTGTCCCGATGAAAGATTCATACCGTTTTCTTCAAGAATTGTATTGTATCCAAACGGTAAAGAAGTGATAAATTCATCGAGCTTACAGATTTTACATATTGTATCTATGATTTCTGATGAAGAATCATCATGATTACACATTGTTATATTATTTAGAACCGTATCATTAAATAAAAATGTGTTTTGTGATACGTAACTTATTCTGTTTCGCAAAAACTTTATTGGAATATCTTCTATACTATTGTCACCGATAAGAATCTCTCCTGATTCTTTATCGTAAAGTTTCAATAATAGTTTTACGAAGGTGGTTTTTCCGCATCCACTTTCACCAACAAGAGCAACTCTTTCCCCAACTTTTATTTTTAAGGAAAGAGCATTTAATGCATAATTCCCTTCACCGTATGAAAAAAACAGATTATTAAAGATTATATCCTTTCTTAGATCCGGTAGTTCAACAGTCATTTGCGTACTCTCACAAGGTGCATCAAGTATATCATTTAAACGATCAAAAGCAACAATTGAAGATTGCAGCATTGGCTGTAAACAAATTAAATTTTTTACAGGTTCAAAGAAATAGATAATCAGTGAATTGAACGCTATCAGATTACTGAGAGTAAGCGTTCCCGAGATAACTCTTAATATTCCCAAAGATACCATTGCTGCTTCACCGATTTTTAATATAAGCTCTGTTGTAAATTGTTGTGAGGAGTTTACAATACCAACTTTGAAAACACTATTCAAAAGATCATCATGTAATTTCTTTAATTTACTTTCTGCATGTTTTTCAAATTGACTTACCT
>CAMWGS010000093.1 GCA_947173865.1 uncultured Ruminococcus sp. | reverse complement strand
CCCAAACGCTGTACTGCTTCCGAAATCGGAACAGGCTTTTCACGTATTGCCTTTCCCGTGACTATTTCTGCCGACTCCTTGTCAAATTCAGTATCAAGCGAACTTATGTCAACAGGCTGACTCAGCACAGGTGATTGACATTCTTCGTCAGGCTCGTTCTTTTCCTGTAAAAGCTGTGAACTGTAGTCGGGAAGTTCTGCAGATATTTTTTCAATCATTTCGTTGTATTCGTCAGAAGAAACTTTCTCACCACCGTTCAAATTTACATCTGTTTCAACTCCGAACTGATTATATACAATTTGTGAAAAAGAACGGCAGAAGTGATATTTTTCAAGAATATCCCTGCCACCGTGTGCAAGATTTATTGAAATTGTCTTTTCACTGAACTGAACGTCCGCACCGTCAAGAAAACCGTTAATTACAGGAATGTCCCTTTTAAGCAGTTTTATCATTTCTTCATAGCAGTTCCTGCCGAAAATCTCGGACGGATAACGGCAGATAAGACGAATTTTGTCCACCTTTATTGCGTTTTCAATCGTTTTTTCAAAAGCAAAAATATCATCACTCGGAACAAGTTTTTTAAAAAGTGCAAAAAAATTAATGTTATCAAGTTTTTCGGAATATGTAAGCTTGAAAATCTCTCCCTGTCTTATACTTTCGGGGATTTCACTGCAATATTCCTTTAAAAATTCAGACAGATTTATATTCATATCAAAGCTTGTCAATCTCTGCCATAAGCTCGCTGACAATATCCTCCTCTTTTATTTTCCGCTGTGAACCGTCTTTTCTGAAAATAACAGCACAGCCGTTTCCGCCTGCTATTCCTATGTCGGCTTCACGTGCTTCTCCTGGTCCGTTCACTATACAGCCCATTACGGCAACAGTGATATTCTTGTCCATGTCCTTTACAGCTTCTTCAACCTGTTTCGCAACTTTTACAAGGTCTATTCTTGTACGTCCGCAGGTGGGACAGGCTACAAGTCTGACACACTCACGTTTTCCGATACAGCTCAGAATGTCCTTAGCTGCATAAATTTCTTTGACGGGATCATCTGTAAGTGATACACGGATAGTTTCACCGATTCCGTCGCAGAGAAGTGAACCGATTCCAACAGCAGACTTTATGATTCCCATACGCTCCGTACCTGCCTCCGTTACACCGAGATGTAACGGATAACGACACTTTTCAGCGACAAGACGGTATGAAGCAATCATCTTGTTTACGTCAGATGACTTTATTGAAATTACAATGTCATCAAAATCAAACTGTTCCAGCAGTTCGGCATGATTCAAAGCACTCTCCACAAGAGCTTCAGGCGTTGGTGAACCGTACTTGGCAAGCAGTTCCTTTTCAAGAGAACCTGAATTCACACCTATTCTCATGGGAATATTTTTTGAACGGCATACGTCAACAACCTGTTTTACTCTGTCGTTTCCGCCTATATTACCTGGATTGATACGGATTTTGTCAACTCCTGCGTGTGCGGACTCAACGGCAAGTCTGTAATCAAAATGAATATCTGCAATAAGCGGAATCTTTACGGCTTCCTTTATTGCAGGAATTAGTCTGACGGCTTCCATGTCGGGAATAGCCGCACGTATAATCTCACAGCCTGCTTTCTCCAGTTCAACCGCCTGTTTCACACTTCCTTCTATATCGTCGGAACGTGCATTCAGCATTGACTGTATATATATGTGTTTTCCGTCAAGAACGCAGTCCCCGACTTTCACGGGTTTTATATTTCTCATAATTGTCCTCCTCCTGAAATAAGACGTACAATGTCATTATATGTTGCAAAAATCATTATACCGAAAAGAAGTAACATTCCTGCAAGGTGTACATATCCCTCATGTTCGGGCTTTACTGGTTTACGTCTGATAAGTTCAATAAAGCAGAAGATGAGACGACCTCCGTCAAGTCCTGGAATGGGCAGAAGATTGAATATACCGATATTTATGGTAATAAGGGCAGTCATATAGACAAGATTGAAAAAAATGTCCTTTGCATCTTCACTTTCCTGAGTAGTTTCGTTGATAGCCGTAACAACTCCGACAGGTCCGGAAACGTCTTCTTTTTTCGCCTGACCTGAAACAAGCTGTTTGAGGGACATTCCCACGATATGTCCCATTGACATGAACATTTCTCCCGAGCCTTTTACAACAGTTAACGGATTCTTGTCTTTTTGGACAAGACCAAAGTCAACAGTTCCGCCGTTTGCGTTTTCAAATTTAACGTCGTCTATTTCTATTTTTTCACCGTTACGCTTCACAACAACATCATGTACATTTGTCGGAGAAGATGAAAGAATATAATTCAGGTCAAGCATACTGAAAATGCGTGTGCCGTCGATTTCATAGAAAATGTCATCATGTCTCAGACCTGAATCATAGCTTGCCGAATGACGCTCAAGAGTACCGTCCTCAAGCTCTATGGCACTGAATCCTGATATCTGAGTAGTCGGAACAGAGCCGAGCATTGACATCATGACAACTATTGCCACAAATCCCAGTACAAAATTCATTCCTGCTCCTGCAACAAGTATTATCATACGTTTCCAGAGTTTTGCACTGCGGAAACTGTGTGGGTCGTCAGAATCCTCATCTTCACCTTCCATTGCACAGTAACCACCGACGGGCAGAAGTCTCAGTGAATACATGGTTTCACCTTTTTTTTTCTGTATTATCTTAGGCCCCATTCCTATTGAAAATTCCAGTACTCTTACTTTGCTGAGCTTTGCACAGATAAAATGCCCGAACTCATGAACCATTACTATAAGTCCGAAAATAATTATTGCAATAATTATGCCCATTATAATATCAGTCTCCTTTCAGAATGATTATTTTTCTATAATATTACGGACGTATTCTCTTGCGGAAATATCAGCCCTGACAACGTCCTCATAGCCTTTTATCCGAGCAGGTGCGAATTTTTCCGTAACCGAAGATACTATTTCACCGATTTCAATAAACGGAATTTCGTCGTTAAGGAACGCTTTTACAGCTTCTTCATTTGCAGAGTTCACAAGGCACGGATACGCACCACCGAGTTTTATCGCCTTTATTGCAGACGAAAGGCACCTGAAAGTCTCATAGTCGGGTTTTTCAAAGGTAAGACTGCCGTAATCTGTAAGTGAAAGACGTTTTGTCGGACATTCAAACCTGTTGGGATAAAGAAGTGCGTACTGAATCGGAATTTTCATGTCAGGTGCACCAAGCTGTGCGATAACTGAATAGTCGTTGTATTCAACAGCAGAATGTACAACGCTCTGACGATGCACTACAATTTCAATCTGTTCGGGTTCGAGGTCAAAAAGCCACTTTGCCTCGATAAATTCAAGACCCTTGTTCATTAATGTTGCCGAGTCGATGGTAATCTTGTTACCCATACTCCAGTTGGGGTGCTTAAGTGCGTCGGCTTTCGTTACTTTCTTTAAATCTTCGTAAGTTTTCCTGAAAAAAGGGCCGCCTGAAGCTGTAAGAATAATCTTACTGAGCTGTTCCCTTTTGTTTCCCTGTAAACACTGAAAAATAGCTGAATGTTCACTGTCAACGGGATATATCGTCACGCCCTTTTCCTTTGCGGAGGACATTACTATCTCACCACCTGCAACAAGCGTTTCCTTGTTTGCAAGTGCAATATCTTTTCCTGCGTTTATGGCGGTAAGGGTTGGAAGAAGTCCGACCATTCCAACAACTGAATTCAGCACAATGTCATTCTGCTCCAGTGAAGCAATTTCGCAGAGTCCGTCCATACCGCACAGAACTTTTACACCCGTATCCGAAAGACGTTGTTTAAGTTCCGAATATTTTTCTTCATTATAGATACATACATATTCGGTTCTGAATTTTCTTGTCTGCTGTTCGAGCAGGTCGATATTGTTGTTGGCGGAAAGTCCGTAAACCCTGAAACCGTGCTTTTCACAGACTTCCAGCGACTGCGTACCTATAGAGCCTGTTGACCCTAAAACAGAAACTGTCTTGTTCATTATTATATCTCCTTATTAAAAGTATATGAAAATTTCCTGCTAAAATGCGAAAAGGGACTACCCGTATAATATAACGTTTAGTCTCCTTTCGTGATTTTTATAATATAGAAAATATTACCATAAATGCGTAGAATGTCGGCAGTACGAATAATACGCTGTCGAACCTGTCCATAAGACCGCCATGACCGGGCATTATTTTGCCGTAATCCTTGAAACCTATCTGTCTTTTGACCATTGATGCGGACAAGTCTCCTACTGTTCCGATAACCGCACACACTGCTCCCATAATAAACGCAAACAGTACAGTTTTTATATCAAATTCACCGACAAATATACAGAAAGCTACAGCGTATACAATACCCGTTGTAAGAATACCGCCTATAAAGCCTTCTATGGTCTTTTTCGGACTGATTTCGGGACAAAGTTTGTGCTTACCTAATGCAACTCCTGAAAAATACGCTCCCGTGTCGGCAATCCAAGCACCGCAAAGTGCCATTATCAGCAGGAAAAGACCTGCGTCGCTGTAAAAATTATGAATGCGTATCATTGCAGACATTGCCTGCGGTACAAGTACCATAACGGCAAGTACAAAGAATACCTGTTCATAGCGGATTTCCTTGTGCTTTTTCAGCCATGTCACGAATATCACAAATGCACACAACAATGTTATTATAAATGATATAAAAAAGTTAAATTCACCACTTAAAAAATGTTTTGCACTGTAAGGTAACGGAGAACCTGTATAATCTGCATAAGTCAAATCGTCACCAGTAGCATGAATAAACGGCATAACTATACCGCAAAATTCCGATGCAATCAGAACAGGTGTACACTTATGCATTTTTACGGCTCTTAACAGTTCGTACAACATGACGGCTATTATTAATGCTACCGCTATCGGCAGTACAATTGTATTATGGAAGTACAGCACTACCGCCATTATCACAACGCCGACTGCTCCCGAAATAACTCTTGTAAGCATCATACACCCCCAAAACGTCTGTTTCTGTTCTGGAATTCTGTCAATGCCTTGTCAAGTTCTTTCGGACTGAAATCAGGCCATAAAACGTCTGTGAAATAGTATTCCGCATACGCACACTGCCATATTAAATAGTTTGATAATCTCAGTTCACCGCTCGGACGGATTAACAGGTCAACGTCGGGAAAACCTGCCGTATATAAATTATCGGCTACCGACTGTTCTGTTATGTCTTCGGGTTTGAGTTCGCCGTTTTTTACTTTCTGAGCAAGTATACGTGAAGCGTGGGCAATTTCGTCACGTCCGCCGTAGTTTACCGCCATCATCAAAGTCATTTCAGTATAATGGGCGGTATCCTGTTCAAGCTTAATCATTTTTTCCTGTAAATCCTCGTCAAACGCCGATTTGTCCCCCAGAAAAATCATTCTTGTGTTTTCGCTGAGGAAGTTTCTTACGTCAACGATATAGTCACGGAAAAGCTCCATTATAGTATTTACTTCGTCGGTCGGTCTCTGCCAGTTTTCAGTGGAGAACGCATAGAATGAAATATTTTTCAGTCCTATGTCCTTACAGTAGCGTACTATCTTCTTAAAATTCTTTGCACCCTCACGGTGTCCGAAAGAGCGTGGCAGACCACGTTTCTTAGCCCAGCGACCGTTGCCGTCCATTATAAAACCGACGTGCTGAGGAAGAACAGTCGGCAAGGACTGTTCTTCTTTTTCTTTTTTACCAAATAATGCCATATTTCTCCAATCAGACAGTCATGATTTCTTTTTCCTTGGTGGAAACTGATTTGTCAACATCTGCACAGAACTTGTCCGTCAAATCCTGTACTTTCTTTTCACAGTCTTTGAGGTCGTCTTCAGTGATTTCGGAATTTTTCTTCATTGCCTTGAATTTGTCCATTGTGTCACGTCTGATTGAACGGATTGTGACTTTACATTCCTCACCGTACTTTCTTATATCCTTGCAGAGTTCCTTACGTCTTTCCTCTGTGAGCTGAGGAAATGCAAGACGGATAACATTACCGTCGTTGGTGGGATTAATACCGATGTCGGAAGCCTGAATAGCCTTTTCAATAAGTTTGAGTGACGACTTATCCCATGGCTGAATAACGAGGATTCTTGCTTCTGCCACTGAAACTGCTGCCATCTGATTTACAGGTGTGGGGGCTCCGTAGTAGTCAACAAGAACCTTGTCGAGAACAGCAGGGTTTGCACGTCCTGCACGGATTGAGGCAAATTCATTGCCGAGAGCGTTGAGACTCTTGTTCATTTTTTCTTTTGCGAGATTCATCTGTTCTTTCATTTTATATGATTCCTTTCGGTTAAAATTAGTCTTCTGAGACGATTGTACCCACTTCTTTACCCATAACAGCATCATATATATTGTCGGGGCGTGAGAGGTCGAATACAAGCATTTTCATCTTGTTGTCACGGCACATTGTAGCCGCAGTACTGTCCATAACGGCAAGTTCTTCACTGAGAACCTGACTGAAAGTAAGATTGCTGTATTTTTTTGCATCGTCATACTTATGTGGGTCTTTATCGTAAACTCCGTCAACGAGAGTTGCCTTGAGAAAAATATCCGCTTCAATTTCTGCCGCACGGAGAGAAGCCGCAGTATCAGTTGAGAAGAACGGGTTTCCCGTACCACAGCCGAAAATAACCACTCTGCCCTTATTGAGATGATTAACAGCTTTATTGCGTATATAAGGCTCTGCCACCTGCTGCATTGCAATGGCTGTCTGAACACGTACAACACAACCGAGAGCTTCAAGAGAGTCTGCAAGAGCAAGGGCATTCATTGCAGTTGCAAGCATACCGATATGGTCGGCACGTGTTCTGTCCATAGCACCGCTTGAACGCCCACGCCAGAAATTTCCTCCGCCAACAACAACGGCAACCTGTACACCTTCGTCAACACACTTTTTTATGCTTTTGCATATGTCGGTTATAATATCAAAATTAAGACCGTTTTTCTTTTCTCCTGCCAGAGCTTCACCGCTTACCTTCAATAATATTCTTTTATATTTTGGTTCCATATTAGCACCTCACGCTTTTAAATACATATATTATCCAAATGATACGTTAATTTTATCACAATTTTTCATTTTTGTCAATACAATCTGTGATAATTCCGAATTCTTTCTGTATACACTCACGTTTCGTTTTTTATACTATTAAATATAATAAAAAGGCTTTGAAAACTGTAGTCAAATTACACAAAAATATAATGAAAAATATTGCATTGTTTGGCACATAAAAAGCTTGACATTTTCTGTATGCTGTGCTATAATATAATAGTCGTAAGGGACAGAACGAAATAAAAAAACAAAACACGGAGAGGTATCGAAGCGGTCATAACGAGGCGGTCTTGAAAACCGTTTGCCTTAACGGGCACGTGGGTTCGAATCCCACCCTCTCCGCCAATATTTTGACCTGATGTATTTCGTCGGTCATTGCGGATTTACCCAAGTGGTGAAGGGGCTCCCCTGCTAAGGGAGTAGGTCGGGGAACCGGCGCGAGAGTTCAAATCTCTCAATCCGCGCCATTATTAAAACCGTTGTATATTGCGTTTTTCGCAGTATACAGCGGTTTTCTTTATGTTTTAATAAATATGAAAATAAATAGATTTATCGTAAAAGAATAAGATTTTAGTCTTTAAATTTTAAGATTTATACTAAAATATGACACGAAATATGACACGGATTATACTATAATCCCCTGTCACCTGACGGTCTTAATGGCTGTTAAAGAGGCTTTTTATTTATGAATATCCGCAGG
>CAMWGS010000092.1 GCA_947173865.1 uncultured Ruminococcus sp. | reverse complement strand
ACATTTCAATGATTGAATTATTATATAAATTGTGTTATAATTTATATGAAAGAACTGTTTTGAAAAATAAAACAGTTGATTTGTTCTTTTTTTATTTATTTTGCCGTATATGATTTACGGAGAATGGAGTTGCAATTACTATGGATGAACCAACCGTATTACGAACCACCAAAATAGGCGGTGGTTTTGTTAAAGAAGATGTTCTTACATATCTTGACGAACTTAACTCAAAAATTCTTTCCCTTCAGAAAGATAATGAAGAACTTAAAAAATCTGGTCCTTCTTCAAGTAACGATGATGAAGTGAGAAAGTATAAAAATCAGATTGATAATTTACAGGAAAAACTCAATGCTTCAAACAATGCTTTGAGAAATGCCAAAAAGGAACTTGAAGCCGCTCAGACAACTATCGCTCAGCTTCAGGCTGGAAAACCTGTTACTGCTACTCCTGTTAACAATGCACAGCTTGAAGCAGCCAAGAAGGAAATCGAAAACCTTAAGAATCAGCTTAAAAATGCTCAGACGGCAAGTGCTTCACAGTCTGCCAACAATAATGACGCTGCTGAACTCGCAAAGGTTAAGCAGGACCTTTCAAGAATGACAAGTGACCTTGCTGCAAAGGCTAAGGCTATTGCTGAAAAAACTCAGGAGTCAGCCACAAAAGACGCTAAAATTGCTCAGCTTACTAAGGATAATGCCGCCGCACTCGCTAAAAAGGACGAGGAAATTGCTAAGAAAAATGCTGAACTCGCTAAGAAAGATGATGAAATCAAGAATCTTAATGAAAAGGCAAGTAATCCTGCCCTTATGATTAGTGATTTGTTTGTTCAGGCTCAGAAAACTACCGACCAGCTTAAAGCTGACGCTCAGGAAAAGGCTGACTCTCTTACAAAGGAAGCTGCTGAAAAGGCTGAAAAGGTTATCAGTGACGCAAAGGCAGAAGCCGAAAAGACTGTTTCCGCTGCAAATACAACTGCTGAGTCGTGTATAAAAGATGCCAATATCAAGGCTAAAACTACTATTGACGAGGCTAACAAACACGCTGACACAGTTAATGAAATGTCGTCAACTGTACGTAAAATGCTCCTTAATGAGATTGAGAGTATAAATTCAAAGTTCAGCGACATAACAGCACGTCTCAACGAAGCTAAGGACGTTGTCGGTGAAGCACGCAAGTCTATAGATACAAACGCTTCTCAGGCTATAAAGAAAATGGAAGCTCCTAAGGTTGATATGTCGGACGTAAAGTCAGCCGCAGAGAAGTCAAAGGAATCTGCACTTACACCCGAAATTGCAAAAAAACCGTCTTTAAATAATGCGGTTCAGCCAAATAATTCTGTAAAACCTGCAAATAATAACTTAAACAGCAGTAATACAAATAATGTTAAGCCTGCACCCGCTCATGCACCTGCACCTGTTAAGTCTCATCCAAAGTCCCAGCCTAAAAAAAGCTTTAACTTTGATATGGCTGGTATGGACGAACTACTTAAGGCAGCAGAGGCAGAAGCAAACAATCCGAATGCATAATTTTTGCAGAAATTAAAGTCATTATATTGTACCGATATTTTTCGTATGAAAAACATGGGGACTAATTATAATAATGAATTTTCCGTCTGTTTTAATTCAGATGGGAAAGTCTGTGGCAGTCTGTATTGTCACAGCAAGGGATTCAAGTCAGGTTATCCTCTCGGTGACACCGTTTATATTCGGGGCGTTCAGCCGGTCAACATGAAATAATTGCGAAACAGCATATAAACCTACAAAAAACCGTAGAACAACCGGAGTTAGCCTGTTGATACTGTATGTGAAAACGTACTTGAGCAGGAAGCCCCCGTCTTATTTCCGATGGGAGAGCGTGTCAAAAATTTTTAAGTGAGGTACTGAAATATGTATGAAGACAAGACATTAGTCTGCAAAGAATGCGGAAACGAATTCATTTTCTCCGCAGGTGAACAGGAATTTTTCGCTGAGAAAGGTTTCGTAAACGAACCACAGAGATGCAAGCCCTGCCGTGATGCAAGAAAGAATACAGGCAGAACTGAAAGAGTTATGTATACTGCTATATGTGCTTCCTGCGGTAAGGAGGCAAGAGTTCCTTTTGAACCCAAGGAAGGCAGAGCTGTTTATTGTAGTGAATGCTTTGCTAAGATGAACGAAGCTTAATTGTTTATAATCTTACGGCACAGTGTGAAAATGCTGTGCTGTGGATTTTAATAGATAGTTAAAACAGAAAGGACGATGTTTCATGCAGATTACTAAGGAGACTATTATCGGCGATATTCTTGACGCTGATTTCAATGTTGCTCCGTATTTCCTTGAAATTGGTATGCACTGTCTCGGCTGTCCCGCTTCAAGAGGCGAGTCAATTGAGGAAGCCTGTGCTGTTCACGGAACTGATGCGGACGCTCTCGTTGAAAAACTTAATGCTCATTTTGCAGAGAAAAAGTAATTGCAAAGCAATATAGAGGCGTGTCGCTCAGGCACGCCTGTATTTTTGTATTTATATTGAATTATTATTGACAAGAGGTGTAAAAATGCTTGATAACAGATTGAAAATGTGTGCTGAAATGGTCAACGGTAAAGGTATAGTGTGCGATGTCGGTACAGACCACGCATATCTCGCCGCAGAACTTATTCAGAGCGGTAAATGTGAAAAAGTTATAGCATCTGATGTTAAAGTAGGTCCGCTCGGAGCAGCACAGCGTACCGTTGAGAAATATGATATTGCCGACAAAGTGGAACTGGTTCGGTCTGACGGTCTTGAAAATATTTCAATTGAAGGAGTTTCAGATATCGTTATTGCAGGTATGGGTGGAGAGACTATTGTGGAAATTCTTCATAAGTGCGACAAACTGGCGGAGAGTAATATACGTCTTATTCTTCAGCCTATGACAAAGTCGGAAGTTCTGAGGAAGTGGCTTTATGACAGCAATTTTGCCATTACAGAAGAAAGAATTGTTGAGGACGGCGAAAAACTTTATGTTGTTATGTGTGCGGAGTGGAGCGGACAGTTTCAGCGTCTGACCGAAACAGAATCGTATGCAGGTTTTTTCAGTGTGGACGACCCTCTTGCACAGAAATACCGCACTAATGAAGCTGCACGTCTGCGTAAGGTAGGTGCGGCACTTGAAAAGGGCGGTATGCGTGCGGAATCGGTTCATTTTTCTGCTCTTGCGTATAAGCTTGAAAACGGTATTGATAAAGTCAGGACTGACGATGTATACAGTTATCTCAATGAAATTTATCCTGTTGACGTTCAGGAAAAGTGGGACAATTCGGGTATGCTGGTTGAAAGTTATGAAATGGAGTGCAGTAAAGTTTTGCTCACTTTGGACATAACTATTCCGTCAATTTATGAGGCGGAGTGCAAGGGGGCGGAGCTTATGATTTCACATCACCCCGTTATTTTTAATCCTCTTAAGAAAATCACAAGAAAAAGTCCTGTTTTCAGACTCATTTACAGCGATATTGCGGCTATATGTATGCACACAAATCTTGATATTGCAAAGGGCGGTACTAACGGTGTTATTCTCAGAAAACTTTCGGAACATTGTGAATTTGAGGGTGAACCCGAATTCTTTGAGGACTGCGGAAACGGTAATAATCTCGGTTGGATTTGTGAACTCAAAGAACAGACGGATTCCGAAAAATTCGCTTTGCTTTTAAAAAATATTTTCGGCTGTGAGTATATAAAAATGAACCGTTATACTCCCCATCGAATTAAGCGTTTTGCGTTCTGTTCGGGTTCGGGCGGTTCTATGCTTGACCTTGCGATAGAAAAGAAATGCGACGCTCTTATTACGGGCGATGTCAAGCACGATGTTTGGATTGACGCAAATAACCGCTATATTACGTTGTTTGACTGCGGTCACTTCAATACGGAAAATATTGTACTTGAGGAATTGCGATGTGTTATTGAGGAAAAATTCCCACAGCTTGAAGTTATAATCGGTGAGACTTCTCTTGACCCTGTCGTTTATCTCTGAGGTGAAAAAATGAGTATTTTTATTTGTCCCGTATGCCGTGAAAGGCTCGGTATTTCGGGAAAAACTTATGTATGTCCGAAAAATCATAGTTTTGATATTGCTAGAAGCGGTTATGTAAATCTTCTGCTTTCAAAACACGCAGGAAAAACAGTTCACGGCGATAATAAACTTATGGTGCAGGCAAGGCATGATTTTCTCGAAAAAGATTATTATTCGCCGTTAAGGGACACTATTTGTGAAAAAGTGAAAAGCGGTGTGATTCTTGACGCAGGTTGCGGTGAGGGTTACTATACCGCAGGAATAAGCGAAAAACTCGGCAGTTCCGAAATATACGGTATTGATATATCAAAAACTGCCGTTGATTTTGCCGCAAAGCGTAAGAAAAATATAACGCTGGCAACCGCAAGTGTCTTTCACATTCCTTTTGCGGACAGTTCGTGCGACACGCTTGTTACGATTTTCTCACCATATTGCAGTGAAGAGTTTCAGCGTGTTCTTAAAAAGGGCGGTACTATGATTATGGCTATTCCGTCGGAAATGCACCTTTGGGAACTCAAACAGGCGGTTTATGACACTCCGTACAAAAATGAGGTAAAGCCGTATGCACTGGAGGGGTTCGTACTTTCGGGAAAAAAACGTATTACTTATAAATTTCTGCTTGACAATCAGCAGGATATACAGTCGTTGTTTTCAATGACACCTTACTATTACAGGACAGGTCAACAACAGCAGGAAAGGCTGTCCGCCCTTGAAAGTCTTGAAACAACGGCAGATTTTGAACTTCTTATATACCGCAAAATCTAAATTATAGGTAGGGAAATATGAAAAATTACTTGAAACAATTCGGATATGCTTTTGTGATGTTAATTACGGGGATGTGTCCTATGAGACTTGGTGTGGTTTTTGTCGGAATAATCGGTGAAAATTACAGCAGTTTTATTATGGGATTGTCAATGTTTGTCGGTGCGTTACTGTGCATATTGTCATGAAAAAGCAGTTTAATATCAGTGCAAAAGATGCATTTAAAACGTCAAAAACGGACGAATTGTTATTAGTTATTTCAATGTCGGTTATATATACTGTTATAACGGCACTTACTGAATACAGGTCAGTATTATCCTCACCGTCAGATGAAAGATACAGTCTGACGGACGCAGTAAAAAAATTATTTCGTTCATACTGGTTTCGGCAATTTGGGCAGTTATACACTTCGGCGGAACGTTGCCGAGGTTTATAGATATATTTGTTGTCGGAATTATTCTCGGTATTATATTCTATAAATCAGGTAATATTATTTACTGTATGATTTTTCACAGTATCGCAAATATAGTTATTTATATTATAAGTTTTAATTCAACATTTTTAGCAGACAAAATATGGCTTCTGTATATAAGTATACCGTTGTTTCTTGCCTGTATAGGAGTACTTGTATATATTCTTGACAAAAGAAAAATAGTAAAGGACTGATTTTATGGCTCTTGACGGAGCATTTCTCTTTGCAGTAAAAAATGAACTAACTCAGTTAATCGGTGGTCGTATAGAAAAGATACATCAGCCGTCGAGGGAAGAAATAATTATTTCGATACGTACGAGACAGGGAAGTAAAAAACTCTATATTTCGGCAAATGCAGGAAGTGCAAGAGTGCATATAACGGAAAAAAGCGTTGACAATCCGCAGACACCGCCGATGTTCTGTATGCTTCTGAGAAAACGTCTCGGAAACGGTAAGCTTATTGATATACGTCAGGACGGTCTTGAACGTATACTTTTCCTTGACTTTGAGTGCGTCAACGAACTGGGTGACGTTGTTATTGTAACACTTGCCTGTGAAATTATGGGACGTTGTTCAAATCTGATAATTATTGACAGCGACGGGAAAATTATCGACAGCATAAAGCGTGTTGACGGTGAAATGTCCCGTGAAAGAATGGTTTTGCCGTCTATGACGTATACTTTTCCACCGAAAAGCGACCGTCTGAATTTTCTCAATGCAGAACCCGAACAGATTATTATGAAACTCCGTGAAAACGCTTCTGCTGAACTTTCAAAGGCACTTATAAGGGTTTTTGAGGGGATTTCTCCCGTTCTTGCTCGTGAATGGACTTTTTTTGCGGGACGTGGTGTGCATCTTTACGGAAACGTTGACGGTGATTCCCTTGACCGTCTGCTTTTCATAATAAAGCGTACCCGTGAACAGTTGATTAACAGTGAATGTTGTTTCAACGTTGCAAGTACTAAAGAGGGTATGCTGAAAGATTTTTCGTTTATAAGGCTTTCACAGTTCGGCAACCTTATGTATACAAAGGAAATTCCTACTGCCTGTGCGTTGCTTGATTATTTCTATTCTGAACGTGACAGCATAGCACGTACAAAACAGCGTGCAAATGACCTTTTCAGGCTTCTTGTAAACCTTATTGACCGTACCGAAAGAAGAATTTCCGTACAGCGTGAGGAACTTTCCGCCTGTGCCGACAAGGAATATTTCAAACTCTGCGGTGACCTGATTTCTGCGAATATGTACCGTATTAAAAAAGGTGACAGTATAGCGGTTGTTGAAAATTTTTATAACGTGGAATGTCCGCAGCTTGAAATTAAACTTGATGTACGGAAAACGCCGTCACAGAATTCACAGCATTATTACAGTGAATATAAAAAAGCGGTCACGGCTGAAAAAAAGCTTGCCGAACAGATAGACAGGGGAGAAGAAGAATTACAGTATCTTGACAGTGTTTTTGATTCTCTCAGCCGTGCGACTTCTGAAAATGACATAATACAGCTACGTCTTGAACTGCGTGAGCAGGGTTATATTAAGTCTGTAAACGGCAAGGCAAAACCTCCGAAGGCTTTACCGCCGATTGAATACAGGTCAAGCGACGGGTTCACGATACTTGTCGGCAGGAATAATTATCAGAATGACAGACTTTCTCTTAAATTTGCCGAAAAAAACGATATATGGCTTCATACACAGACTATAACAGGTTCGCACGTCATTATAGTCACGGAAGGTTTAACTCCTCCTGACAGTACCATTGAAGAAGCGGCTGTAATTGCTGCGGTAAACAGCAAAGGACGTGATTCAAATCTTGTTCCTGTTGATTACTGTCTTGCGAGATATGTCAAAAAGCCGTCGGGTGCTAAACCGGGAAAGGTCATATTTACCAACTATAAAACGGCTTTTGTCAAGCCTGATACTGAACTTGAAAATAAATTAAAGGTGTAATTTTATGAATAAAAAGCTTTCAGAACATTTTTTCAGACGTGACTGTCTTGAAGTTGCTCCCGAACTTGTCGGAAAAATTCTTGTACGCAGACTGACGGACGGTACTTTTATAAGGGAAAGAATTGCTGAAACGGAGGTTTACAGGGGTGAGGAAGATAAAGCCTGTCACGCCTCAAAAGGTAAAACAGAACGTACTAAAATTCTTTACGGTGAAAGCGGAATGATTTATATTTACCTGTGTTACGGTATTCACTGGCTTATGAATATCGTTACGGGTGAAAAAAATAATCCGCAGTGTGTTCTTATACGTGCGGGGGAAGTTCATAACGGTCCTGCAAAGTTCACAAAGTATATGCAGATAGACGGGAATTTCAATAACTGTAAAATCTGTGGAAATCCTGATATCTGGATTGAGGACGACGGTTTCAGACCCGAAATAAAAACTGCTTCAAGAGTCGGAATCGACTTCGCAGGCGATTACTGGAAAAATATAGAATGGCGTTTTATTGCCGACGGGAAGTGATTTTTTGTGAATATACGCTGTATAGGATTC
>CAMWGS010000091.1 GCA_947173865.1 uncultured Ruminococcus sp. | reverse complement strand
CGCCAAAACTCTTATGGACGGTCTTTCTGCTCTGAGAGGTTCAAGGGAGTGCGGAATGTACGAACTTTTTGACGGCGTTACAAGTACATTTATAAAGGGTGAAAAAACGGTTTCGTCGTCGTTGCCTTTGGACATTCTCAGACAGCTTGCAACAGGCAGGGGAATCGGCTTTATAGGTGATAAAACTCATGTTCCACCGCTTATAACAGATTTTGAAGAACAGAGTAAAAAATTCCGTCTTAAAATAAAGGACGTTATGCCGAATGATATTGAAGTACCGCTTTTTACCACACAGAAAGGCATGGAATTAAGCCGTTTTCTGCACAGAATGGAGTTTCTTGAAACGGATTTTGCCGTTATGAAAAAAGGTCCTGACCTGCACAACAACAAGGGCAGAAGCCGTGTGCGTGAAGAATGGCGTTACAAAAGAACCCCGAATGTTGATGCATCTCTTATTGACCATACAACAGACGGTTTCACGATTGAGGAAGCGTGCAGTACAATGGCAGTAAAGAAACTTCACGACAAAATGCGTTGTTCATCTGTGGCACAGGTTGCGGTTGACTGTTTTCTTATGGGAATTACCCTGAAAAAAACAGAACTTGACCTTATAGACGAAATCCTTACGTCAGACGGTGACTTCTTTTCGGTCGGAAAAGGTCTTGGCTGTTTTGAAATGCTTTACAGTTTACAGGAACTTTACGGATTTACAGACATTTCGTCACTTGATTATATAAGGCAGTGTTTTGAAAAACTGATAATTTCATTGCCGTCAATGGCAAGCGTTGCTCCCGAACGTGCAGATGAACTTATTTCGATTTTGAAAAGTATGTATAGTATTACAGGTAATATTCTTACGTCCGAGCTTCCTGTTTTTGAGCAGGCTCTTATTACTATGACACAGTCAGCCGAAAAAGAACCATCAGTATACGGGGCTGTATCGGGTCTCCTGTACGCTGGTGACTCGTCACGGAGAACCGACGCAGAAACCGCAATGCGTGGTTATCTTATGGGAAGTACCGAAATAAAGAAAAAGGGTGCGGAATTTCTTAAAGGTCTTTTTGGTACCGCACGTGATATTATTCTGTCAGATGATTCTTTCCTGCAAATGACAGACAAACTTATAACAGAAATGGAATATGATGATTTTCTTGAAATTCTGCCGTCAATGAAACTTGCGTTCAGCTATTTCACTCCGTCCGAAATTCAGGACACCGCAAAATCAGTGGCGGAATTTCACAGTGTGGAGAAAAAGGACATTCTCAGTACACAGGCAGTTGATGAAAATCTGTTCGTATTCGGTGAAGAACTTGACAGGGAAATTTGTAAAATCATTGGTATATAAGGAGATATTTATGAAAGGAAAACTTATTGTAATAGAAGGTCTTGACGGAAGTGGTAAACATACTCAGACCGTAAAATTAAAGGAATACTATGAAAGTATTGGTAAATCGGTGAAAATGGTATGTTTTCCGAATTACAGCAGTCCGTCGTCATCACTTGTAAAAATGTATCTTAGAGGGGAATTCGGAAAAAAAGCCGATTCTGTAAACCCTTACGCTTCGTCAAGTTTTTATGCGGTTGACCGCTTCGCAAGCTTTAAAACCGAATGGCAGGATTTCTACGAAAACGGCGGAATTGTTATCGCCGATCGCTATACCACTTCAAACGCTGTTCACCAGTGTTCAAAGCTTGAAAGGGGAGAGTGGGACAGTTTTCTTGAATGGCTTTTTGAGTTTGAGTATAAGTATATGGGTATTCCGGAACCCGACAGCGTGATTTATCTGCGTTCAGACCTTGAAACAAGTCAGAAATTAATGACTGCCCGTTACAACAGCGACGAATCAAAAAAAGACATTCATGAACGTGACATAGAATATCTGAGACGTTCAAAGGCATCTGCCGATTACTGTGCGTATAAACTCGGCTGGAATATTGTTGAATGTATAGAAAACGATACAATGCGTTCTGTTGACGATATTTTTAGTGAAATAAAAAAACTATTGTTTCTTTCTGACTGTTAAAAATGACTATTGCGATATATAAGAAGCTTGATAATTAATTATCACTTGTCAAATATGACGAAAATAAGCCGTATTTTAAAAAAAGCTTGATTTTTATGTATTTATATGATAAAATTAAAGAAAGCGTTATGAAAAACAGCATTGCCTGTAATATATGGAATTGTTAAAAAATTATTGACATTATTATGGCACTGTGTTATAATGTCTTTATTATTAAAGCAATTGCTGTCCTTAAAACAGAAAACTGATGACGCTTTTTTTCAACGTTGTTATAAATAAAACTGCTTTGTTTGTTACAGAGGGGGAATAAGATGCAGGCAACTTTTTTTAATACCGAAAATGATACTATTACTGAGGTGATTCCGAAATTGCGTAAAAATTACATAAAAAATAACTGCAATGAGGGAATTACTGATTATCCCATTATTGATTTCGACAAGAAAGACTTAGAACTTCTCAGTCAAGGTGTAAAGGAAACTTTAAAACATTCCGATGTAAAGCCGGCAGGAAAAATGGTATATAAAATTTTAAAGAGAGCGTTTGACATAGTGGCTTCGTCAGCCGCCATTGTTGTACTTTCATTGCCTCTTGGTGCTTTTGCACTTATTATTTACCTGAATGACGGCGGAAAACCTATATTTACTCAGGTGCGTCTAACGAAAGACGGCAAGCCTTTTAAAATGTACAAACTTCGTTCCATGTGTATGGACGCTGAAGCAAAGTTTGCGGAAGTTCAGAAGAAAAACAAGTGCGACGGACTGGCTTTCAAAAGTGATGACGACCCAAGAATAACAACTATAGGTCGCTTTATCAGGAAGACTTCAATTGATGAGATTCCTCAGCTCTGGAATGTCCTGAAAGGTGATATGTCAATTATAGGACCTCGTCCGCCACTTCCGAGAGAAGTTGTCCTTTATACTCCCGAACAGATGAACAGACTTCTTGTAAAAGGTGGTCTTGCGTGTACCTGTCAGGCTGAGGGCAGAAGTGATATGGCATTTGAAAAATGGGTAGAGACTGATATTGAATACATAAAAAACAGAAGTATTGCACTTGATTTGAAACTTATAGCCAAGACTGCCGTTGCGGTTATAAAGAGAAAAGGTGCGGAATAAGAAAAAAGGACAGTTTTAGTTCGATACTCATAAATAATTTTAATCCCCGAAGCAATTATTGATAACTGTTTCGGGGATTATTGTTAATATTCGATTACTCGAATAAATCAGAATTTATCTGAACTTTTCTAAACAATAAAGTTGCTCGTCATTCAACTCTGCAACACCATTTTTATAATCATAACCCATTTTTCTATAGAAATCTACTGCTGTTATTGGTGACGGAATTTCTATTCGTCTTGCTTTTAAAAAATACTCATCTTGTTCCAAGGTTTCGATTATTTTTCGTCCTATTCCTTTACCTTGATATTCAGGCAGTACAAATATTGTGAATAATCTGCTTTCATCTTCTTTGCCCCAGTATAGACCAATTGCACCACAACCAATAATTATATTATAATCACACACAACATACAGATTAGTCCAATTTGAACGTTCAATCAACTTTTCAGAAGTTAAAAAGCTAATATCCTTTTCAATATATTCAGGCGAATAGTCCTTGATATTTGTTGTTCGCAAAGTTTTAGCAATTAAATTTGCAAGTTCAACAGAATCTTCATTTTTGAATCGTCTAATAATCATTTTCATACCTCTGTAAATTCTGATTTATCTTAGTAATAATTATAAATTAAAGCCGTTACATTGTCAATAGAAACGCCATAGCACTTTTGACAGAAAATCATAAGTGCTATGGCGAAAACTTCTTTATGAACGTTATTCTTTAAGCTGTCCGTTTTGTTTTATTTTACTTTGTTAATCATTGCATAAATTTCACTTGTTTTGTTTATCGTATCATTGTAGCCGAGTTCAATATCAGACTTTACTTTCAGGGGATTAAGGTTAAGAGTACCGCTGACAAAATCCCCTAAATCTTTGGAAGGGATAATATTTATAATATTTGCGTCTTTCATGCGGTACTGATTTGTAATGTCCGCATCATATTTCAGATGGACGGCAATAATTGAACGACAACCGTTGTCATATACAAACGGAACAGGTGTATTTCCCTGTGTAGTAGTTCCGCCGTCGGAGTAATGTTCTCCGTTTATCTCAATACCGCCTGCGATACCAGTGTAAATTACGGGCAGTGCGGAGGACGCAAGAATTATTTTCTTTTTTATTTCATTCCTGTAGCGGTTCAGGTGAAAATATTTTATATCACCGTAACTGTCACTGCATACAACGTAAATTTTTCGGTATATTCTGTTAAAATCGACGTTTTCGTCTATAATGTCGGATATTTTATCCTGATTTATGGGAAGTCCGTGTTTAATAAAATCAGTCAGCGGATTTTCCTTTTTCATTGAGGATATTAGTCCTTTGCCACGTAAAATTATATTGTCAAGTATATTGTCAGGTTTTATTCCTATATAGTCGGGGTCGTTATAATCTACAAGTAACGGGGATTTGGAAATTCTCTTTACATCAATATTGAACATATCTGAAAATTTCAGATTATGCCATACATTTTCCGAGTATTCCGCACCTCTGCTTTCAAGAAGAACAGCATTCAACGCACCGACGGAAGTTCCTGCAATAACGTCTATAAACCGTGTTGCTCCTATAGCTGAAAGAGCTTTGTACACTCCTATTTCATAAGCACCTTTTGCACCGCCTCCGCTGAGTACAAGTCCTATTCTGTCTGACATAATTAAAATCCCCGTTTACTTTATTTTACAATGAATTTACAAGCTTTTCAAAGCGTTCCATAGCTTCAACTGTTCTCTGTCTGTCACCGAAAGCGGTAAGTCTGAACCAGCCTTCACCGTTTTTGCCGAATCCTGCTCCAGGAGTACCTACCACGGCTATTTTTTCAAGCATAAGGTCAAAGAATTCCCAGCTTCCCATATTATTCGGACACTTAAACCATATATATGGTGAATTTACACCGCCTGTGAACTTAACTCCGAGTTTTGTCATGGTATCAGAAATAATCCTTGCATTTTCCTGATAATAGGCGATATTTTCGTGAATCTGCTTCATACCTTCTTCGGTGAAAACCGCAGCTGCCGCACACTGTACAGGATAGGAAACACCGTTGAATTTGCTTCCCTGTCTGCGTCCCCAGAGCTGAGAAACAAAAACTTCCGTGCCGTCTGAGGCTGTTACTTTAAGAGCGTCGGGGATGACTGTGTAACCGCATCTCATACCCGTGAAACCTGCTGTCTTTGAGAGGGAACACATTTCTATTGCCACTTCTTTCGCCCCCTCAACGCAGAAAATACTTCTCGGAACATCGGGGTCTGTGATAAAGGCTTCATAAGCAGAGTCATAAATAATTACGGCATTGTTTTTCTTTGCATAGTCAATCCATGTTTCAAGCTGTCTGCGTGTATAGACTGAACCGGTCGGGTTGTTGGGTGAACAGAGATATATAATATCTGCATGGACATCATAGTCAGGCATAGCCGCAAAACCGTTTTCCTCGTTTGAGTCGGCATAGATAATCTTACGACCGCTCATAAGGTTTGAATCAACATAGACGGGATAAGCAGGGTCTGTTACAAGAATAACATTGTCGTCACCGAAAATGTCAACGATATTTCCGCAGTCACTTTTTGCACCGTCGTTTATTCTGATTTCGTCGGGTAAAACGTCCGCACCGAAACTTTTGTAATAGTCGGAAACGGCTTTTTTCAGGAAGTCATAACCTGCACCGCTGTCTTCATAGCCCTTGAAAGTTTCTTTTATGCCCATTTCATCGCAGCCCTTTTTCATAGCGTCAATTACTACGGGAGCAATCGGAAGTGTAACGTCACCGATACCCATACGGATAATGTCGGCATCAGGATTTGCTTCTTTGAAAGCATTGATTTTCTTTGCTATATTTATAAATAAGTAATTTTTCTCAAGTCTGAGAAAATTTTCATTCAGCTTCGGCATATAACATTCTCCTTTTTCTCATTGATAAATTCGTCTGAAATAATTCCCTCACATATATACTCGGCAGGTCCTGTCATCATTACAGTGTCGTCAGATTTATAGGTAATACGGAGGTCTCCGCCTCTGAGGTGGACAAGAATTTCCTCGTCGTGTCTGCATATACCGTTAAGAACAGCCGCAACTACAGTTGCACAAGTACCTGTACCGCAGGCGAAAGTTTCACCGCTTCCTCTTTCCCATACACGCATTTTTAATGTATGGTCGTTGATTACTTCCGCAAACTCAGTATTTACACGGTTGGGGAATATTTCGTGGTTTTCAAACGACGGACCGATTTTTTCAAGGTCAAGACTGTCAATACCTTCGGTAAAGATAACAGCATGGGGGTTGCCCATAGAAACACAGGTCATGCTGTAGGTTTTACCGTCAACTTCAACAGGCTGGCTTATAAATCTGTCCAGACTGCTTTTTACAGGAATTTCCGCAGGTTTCAGAATTGCCTTTCCCATATCGACCTGAACAAGAGAAACCTTGTTGTCTTTAAGAAAAAGTCTGAGATATTTTATACCCGAATTGGTTTCAAGGGTGATGTCTGTCTTGTCGGTAAGACCCATATCGTAAACATATTTACCGATACAGCGTGTGGCATTACCGCACATCATAGCTTCAGAACCGTCGGCATTAAAGATACGCATACGGAAATCAGCCTTTTCAGACGGCATGATGAGAACAAGACCGTCAGAGCCTATTCCTTTGTGCCTGTCACTCAAGATAACGGAAACTTTTTCGGGTTCATGGACTGTTTCTTCAAAACAGTTCACATATATATAGTCGTTGCCAATGCCATGCATTTTAGAAAATTTCATATTGATTTCTCCCATTTGTGACTCATCGGGAGTGAATGAAAAAAACTGCTAACTTTTTCATTCAAGTATATTATATAACAACCTGAAAAAAAAATCAATAGTTTTTTTATATTTCTCAGTTTGGTTGTCATAATTCTGTATAAAAAATAATTATAAATTATGAATTAAATATATGCTTGCTTTTTGAGAATGGCAGTAATTGTACGACCGATTATTGTCAGATAGTTCAGGTCAGTGATCGACCATTTTTTAAATCGTCCTATATAGCAGAAAGAAATCATACCTTTTATAATGCTGTTTTCCGTCATGAGATACTGCACAGCACCACCTATATTCTGTTCTGTAAGCTGTAAGAATGCATTGTCGTCACGTCCTTCCAGTTCGTTGACGTTATCAATGGCAAAGATACCGTCTCCCGAAAAGCGTTCTGTATAGCGGTTCTCAAACAGATACGAAGCATTTTTTGAAGAAGAATTGCCACAGCTGAGAATAAGATTCATATCTTTTCCCGCAAAAATGCAAATGTCATCAATTTCAAATTGCAGACGTATCTGCTCAAGTAAAACGGAAATATCGGGTATACGTCCGAATACGAGACTTTCGGCAAGTTGTCCTATAAAGGAAAGATTCCGTGTGATTTGTTTTTTGTCGCTGAGAAAAGCTATTTTGTTTTCAATGTCCTTTTCTACAGTTCCGTGTTTGTTTACGTCGTATATTACATAACGGTTCTGACCTTTCTGCTGAGCGATATAAAGAGCCTTGTCCGCCTGCATGAAAAGTTCGTCATAATCCGAACTGTCAATAGGATAAGTGGAAACTCCCATTGAGCAGGTAAGTTTCAGGTTTTCGGAACGGTCTGCAAACGCCCATTCCGTTTTGGTTCGTATTGCCCTCAGAATACCACGCAGGTCGGTTTCGTCACGGGTATCTTCGAGGAC
>CAMWGS010000090.1 GCA_947173865.1 uncultured Ruminococcus sp. | reverse complement strand
GTTGCAAATAAAATATGTCCCTGTCCGAATTGTTCGTTGAAATAATCTGTTTACATCTGCATATCTTCTGCTCTGCCGGACGGTCTTGTTGTAACGCCTGAAACGTTCGTCATTTTCGTCGTAACAAAGCCATTTTTATAGGCGTGTGCTTCGTCGCAAACCAGATAGTCAAAGCCAAGCTGTTCAAATTCAAGCAAATCATCTTTAGCTTTTGATGCACTTTTAGGATTAAGAAGTTTTTCAAGTTTAGCCTGTAACTGCTTTTTCGACTTTTCAATTGCCTTGACTGAATAGTCTTTTTTGCCGTTATTCTGAAGTTTCTTTTCACGTAACATATCTTCCAGACTGTCAAGTTCTTTCTGAATAAATTCGGCACGATAAGCCTTTGACATAGGAATTTTTTCAAACTGTTCCTGCGAAAGAATTACTGCATCGTAAGAGCCTGTTGCAACTTTGGCGGTGAATAAATTTCGTTTTGTTTCATTGGACAAATCGTCATTTGTGACAGTCAGAATTTTTGCATCAGGATAAACTTTACGCCATTCGTTAGCGGTCTGTTCTGTCAACGCTTTTGGTACGACAACGCACGCTTTGTTTATCAAACCGAGTTCCTTTTTCTTCATCACAGAAGTAAAAATTACTGCCGATTTTCCTGCACCTACAACGTGTGCAGCAAGTGTATTTCCGCCGTAAATCGCCCTTGCAACACAGTTTTTCTGATGTGGACGAAGTGTGAAATCATTCGTCATTCCGGCAAATGTAAGATGCGAACCGTCATAATTACGTCCCACAATGCTATTGAAAATATCGTTGTATTTGCGTTCATATTTGGCTTTTCGTTTTGCGTCCGCAAAAATCCATTTTTCAAATTCTGCACGGATTAATTTTGCTTTTTCAAGTGCAACTTTTGTAGCTTTAGGGTCTGTTCTCGTGACGGTTTTCGAGGGGTCTTTAGGACTTACTTTTTCACGCTGTACAACGATTCGTCGCTGATTCATAATTTTTTCCGCCAGCTGATACATATTGTAATCGGCTGTACCGTACGTTGTAGTTTCGTTCAGGTTAAGGCTCTGTTTACTGCCGGCATTAAGTACGCTGAATTCGCCTGTAATCGAAGAATAACTCACATCACAACGACGTGAATTATAGCTTGCACGTCCGCTTAAATGCTCCAGAAATTCTGTGTAATCTTCCGGTTCAATCCATGAACAGCCCATTTGTACAGAAATTTCTTCAGCTTTTATATCCTCCGGAATTACAGTTTTTAAGGCATCAATATTTTGATTGTATTCAGGATTAGTTTTTGCGTATTCTTCAGCAATTGTCAACTTCATGCGGACGTTTCCGGAAAGATATTCACTGCGTTCAACAACTCCTGAAAATGACTTGTCTGGTAATACTTTTTCGGGGTCAATGAAAATCTGTCCTTTTTCAAGAAGTTCACTACAAACTTTTTCGGGCGGTTGGTCAAGCAAAATCGCCATGTACGGAATATCCGGTTTTCCTTTTCGGTCAAGTGAAATCTGCAACGCTTCTTCAACATTTTCAACCGACTTTATTTCAAGCATCGGATTGACTGTACGGCGGAAGAAAATATCAGCTTTTTCAGTTTTTCCGGACTCTTTATTGTGGTTTTCAAGCGACTGCAAAATAGGAAAATCAGAATCATTGCTGAACAGCTTTTTCACCTGTTTAGAGGATAATTCACCATATTCAGACCTGTATTCATCATAAAGTTTATTCAATTTTTCACGAATCGGAACAAGTTCAGAATCCTGCATGGAAGTCTTCTGCAAATCAATCAGTTGTCTGGTAACATCACGGATTTCACAAAGTTTTTTTATCATTTCTTTTTCAGTCGGAGTACATTTTATTTCATCCATCTGACCGCCTTTGCGATAATAAATTTTTTCGTCTCTGACCTGAAAAGTAAAGTTTTTCCCCCAAGGTTCAACTTTTCCACGCTGTTCATTTACGACCTTTTCACGTTTTGAAACGGTAATTTTTGCGTTGAGATTTTTAATAGCTTCATTCAGTTGCTTTTCAAGGTCTGCACCCTCAAACGGTTCACAGGTAAGCCTGTCCTGAAACGTAGTTTTCTTCATTTCGCCAAGTATCATCTGCGGATTTTGTACGAAATATGAATTGATTTTCAGACCGTTCTTGTCCGGAATGGTATAGCACCAGTCGGGTTTTGGCTCATGTGCAGGCAACGGATTTTCACGCTTTTTAAGGAAAATAATATCAGACGGCACACCAGTTCCGGCATCCGAAAAAGCATTGTTCGGAAGTCTGACAGCTCCTATCAAATCTGCCTGTGTTGCGAGATATTCACGTACTTTAGGACTTGCCTTGTCCATAGTTCCGATTGATGTAATGAACGCCACAACTCCTCCGGAAGCTACTTTGTCAAGTGCTTTTCTGAAAAAAGCATCATGAATTTTCCAGTCCTGAACGTAATCAGGGTCATTCATATTGTAGTCACCGAACGGCACATTTCCTATTGCCAAATCAAAACTTTCATTTTCAAGACCGGAATTTTCAAATCCACTGTTGATTATTTGAACATTTTCATTATCACGGTTAATCTGATGTGCGATTCTTGCCGTAATGCTGTCCAGTTCAACGCCTGTTACTTCTGCATTGCCGAAACTATGCGGAATTCTACTGATAAAATTTCCAGTACCACAAGCCGGTTCAAGTATTTTTGCATCACGTGGCAAATCCATATTCTGCACTGCCTTGTACATTGCATCAATTATAATTTGTGGCGTGTAATGGGCATTCAGGGAGCTTGCCTTTGCTTCTGCATATTCTTTGGGAGTAAGCAATGAATGCAGTTCCTGACGACTGTAATTGTACTGTTTGAATCGTTCGTCAAATACCTGCGAAAGACCGCCCCAACCACAATATTGTCTTAAACGATATTCAGATGCTTGTTTGCTGTTGTACTGGTTACTTCTTTTGTCATATAATTCTTCTCCCGATTTCTCAGCATTTTCAAGACGTATCATTTCACGTATTGCCGAAATATTATTGCTTATTTTTTCAGATGGTCTGCTTGCGTATGTGATTTCAGGTAAGTCTTTCTGTACTTTCGGAAGTGCTGAAATTCCGCCATGATTTGCTGAATCTGACTTTCGGTTATAAAGTTCAGAAATATTCTGACCTCTTGACTGAATTTCATTTTCAAATTTTTCAAGAGATATGCGGAGTTCTTCAGGAGTAAACGGTTTTCCATATTCGGGACTGTCGATTTCACCAAGCACAAAATCTGTACTGTCCTGAAATTTTTCAGTAAGTTTCCAGTTATAACCGTTGTAATTTGACGGTTCAACATTCAGTTCACCAAGACCATATTTTTCAGAAAATCCATTCAGTACAGCACGCAATTCCGGCGATTTATCGTTAATTTCAGGTTCTTCCGTTTCAATAGTTTCAGGCACATTATCTGAATTGAACTCATTTCCTTCTTTATCGGTATACGAAGTAAGTGGACGTTCCATATTATGTGCATTTTTCAGATTCTGCATGAAATTCTTTTCCAGTGAAGAAAGAAGTTTCAAATCAGGATTATTGTTTTCATCGTAAACACGCTGATAAATTGTGCCGAAAATAGTGCCGTCCTGTTGATATTCCAGAATATTCAGAGTCTTGTTTTTGTGGTCAAGTTCAAACTCAAAATCAGGGTCACGCATCACGTCACCGTTCTGCATGAAATAAGTCATGAAAGCATAAGTATTTCCGCCAAGATGTTCAACTGTAAGCGGTTCATATGCGTCGCCGACGTTTCCGTAACGTTCATAAGTATGCTCACCTGAAACAATATCGGGGAACATTTTTTCAAAACGTCTATAAAGACTTTCAGATGTCGGACTGTTCGGAGTAGGTACATATATTTCGCTGTTTTCGTATACTTCTTCGCTGAATATTCCATCACGTGGAAATTCACCGCCATATGATTCAATTCTGTGTTCTGCCGTATTCAGAATTGCATATCCGTCGTAATAATCGTCTTTAAGGTAATCATGCCCTGCTTCTATAGCATCTTCTATATTTGCATAATCTTCCTTATCATCAGCACCAGAATCATTTGAGTAAGTGACAACAGGATAAATATTTTTATCTGATAATTTATTTTTTTCAGTTTCAGAATATTCATTATTGTCGGTTGTAATACGTTCTTCAGACATATTTTCGGCAATTTCTTCATGCAGATTTGCTTTTATTTCCTGACCGTTGTAATCAGAAATTCTGACCGTATCAAATTTAACATTGCTGTCTGTTCTGTCAGATTCTGATATGCCACCTTTGCCATCGTTGACCATATAAATATTTGCGGTATCATTATCAAAATTCATTTCAACAGAATAATTAAACAAATCACTTTGCTGAATTTCCGTATACTCTTCACCAGAAATTTTTTCGCCCATTTCCAAAAATTTCAGCAATGGTTTTTCAGTATTAGCTATTTTGAGAATATCATCAACAGAGTTTTCATTAATTTTAAAATAATGCTCTTCGCCAAAAGTTTCAATTCTGATAAGAGCCTGACTTTCATGCTCATTTGTAAGTTGGTCTGCAATCCTTTCTTGTGTAAATTCTGTTTCTTGCAGAATATTTTCATCAAAATTCGGAACATCAGAATAGTCAGATAATGACATCTGACCTGTAATTTCTGCCTGTTTTTCTTCGGGAAGTGCATTGAAAATAGCCTGTTCACGCTTATTCCAGTAATCAGTATGCCACATCTGCAACTCCTCATTGATATTTTCATTGTAGCTTTCAGCACCATTGTTATAATAATCAGGGACTTGCATAATTCCCTTATCAAGCAGTTCTCTTTCAGCGACACAGGCATCACAATCTTCCTCATAACAATGAAAACCTTTTTCTTTAAATCCCACTTTTCTTGCTTCAGGAGAAAGAATTTTATCGGCAAGAGACGAACGAATCATTATGCCACCATGACTTGGCGTAGATACACGAAAAATACCCTTGCCCAACTCATGACAGGAATTAACCTCGCCCCACGGCGTTTCTTTTGGAGTCGTTGAAGGTCTGTTTGGCGGATAAAATTCATAATAATATCTCTTTGCTTCTTCAGAAAGAGCTGTAAATCTTGTTTTGGGCAGAATATTTTCAGTTTCTGGATTGTTAGTATCATGATGTATTTCAGAATTTGACTCATCAATTCTTACATTCTCCATATTTTCATAAAAATCCGGAACATACTCAAATCCGTCTCTGCCAAGTTGTTCTTTCCAGTTACCGATAAACGACCTCACAGGCATTACTGAATTTTTATCTGTGTTTTCAAGATTAAGCGAAAAATCACCTCTTATATCAGTTATTCGCCAAATTTCACCGTCATATCTGATAATATCACCTGTTTTTAAGACTTCGGTAGATTTTTTATTTTCAGACAAGGAAATTTCACTTTCATCATTATTGTCCGTTTGATTTTCAGGTAAAACTGAAATATCATTACTATCAGAAAAGTATTTATAATTTGTCACTGTATTTATATATGATATATCTTCTTCATTTGTACGAGCATATACAATATCGTTGTAGTCTCTTTTATTGCCTATTTCTATCCTGATTGCATTTGCAAAATCCGTGCAGCTTATTTCATTGTAGCTTAACACGCAAAATACAAAATTTCACACGCAAAATACAAAAAATCAGCCTTAAAAATTTACAGAACGTAAAAAAAGCAAAAAAAAGCATATTTAAATTTAAATATAAAAAACACTCCTTAAAGACCGTTTTAAAGGTATTTAAGGAGTGTTTTAATATTGTCTGAGGAATTATTTCTTACGGTTGCCGTGGTCTTCCTTTATGAGAAATCTGCCGGTCTTTTTCTGCTTGTTTGGAATATACTCAATCAAATCCGTGATACTGCAATCAAGGTACTCACAGATTCGGTCGAGGTGCTCAATGTTCGGACGTTCGGTCATCTCATTGTAGATGTCACTTATCGTAGAGGGTCTTATTCCGGTCTGACGTGCAAGTTCTGCCTGAGTTATACGTCTTTCGCCGAGTATTCGTGACAGGTGAATTTTTATCATAACATAACCTCTTTTGTATGTAATATAGCTTATACACGTTATTATATAATAAAAAATTATTTCTGTCACAAAACTGTTACAAAAAAACGAATCAGATTATAAAAAGTCAGAATAATTCAAGCCTGATTTTTTCGGCACAGAACGATACAAACTCCGTGTTCGTAGGTTTCTGGAGCTTATAGCCGAATAATTCCTCGAATTTACGGTAATTTCTGTCATATGCAAGCTCTATCGAGTTTCTCGTTGCACGTTCGACGCTGAGTGATGTAACGTTGTGTTTTTCAGCAATAATGGGATAAAGTTCATGTACAAAACTGTAAATAAGTTCTGGATTTCCGACTATAGCCGAAATCATTTCAATAAGATATCTGTAACCTTTCAAGTTTGCCTGAAATCCCATGTACAAAAGTATTTTAGAAGTAGCTTTTTCAGTCTGTTTACAAGCATTTTCCGCATCAAAAAAATATCTGAGAAGTACACAGATATTTTCAGTTCCGAGCTTTTCCGAGATGAACAGAACGCCGTTTTTATCAGAAAGCAAGGGGGCTGTTTCACTTGTGAGTACAAATATTTTCGCATTTGTATTTCCGCTTAAAATAAGCGTTTCAAGTGCTTCATCGATATCATCGGCAGTGTTGTCGATGAGAACGGCGTTATTTTTTTCGAGCATTTCAGCCGAAAGCTCTCTGCGTGTTACTGTATAAATGCCTGTTTCCGAAAGTTCGGCGGCTAACTTTGCACCGACAATGCTCTGACTTCCGATAAGCATTTTTGATTTTAAATCTATCATAATTCAACTTCTTTCTTGATTTTTTGCGGACAAGAATACGGCGTTTATTAATAGATTATAACATTACGGACAGATATCAAATACATGAATTGTCATAATTCATCGTGTCCTGTATCTTGCCCGCACACACACTATACCTCAATTTCGGAAAAAAATCAAGTCACACAAACCACCAAACTTTTGGTAAAATTTACTAAATAATGTGTGTGGAAGCCACAAAGCCAGACTGTCGGACTATATATTCTTTTTACAATAATATAACAGTATTCGTTATTATTATTCTAAAAAAAATATCAGAAATTTTTAATTATCAGTTCTTTGTACGTTCCTTTTGAGAGATTATTCTGACGTTCAACAGAAATAATTTCACAATCTTTATATAGTTCACGGATATATTCGCCGTCGTTGTATGAAAGCACAAAACGTCCCTTAATACTACTTAAAATAGCCTTTAAACGTTTGTGGTCGTCTTTTGTAAAGGTCGTATTGTAGTAATTTTCGGTCTTGTGATATGGTGGGTCACAGTAAAACAAGGCTTTCGGACGGTCATAAACCTCTATCAGATTTTCAAAATCCTTATTTTCAATAACGACTTTTTCAAGGCGTTTTTCAACTTCTTCAAAGTAATCTGATGACAGATTATGTTCTTTGCAACTAAACGTCCTTAAACTCGAACCATAACTTATTTTAATCTGAACATAAAACATTGCCGCTCTCTGAATGTCTGTAAATCCGGAAATTTTCATTTTTTCTCTGATTTCATAAAAAATCTCACGTGCGTTAATATACCCTGAAATTTCACGCTGGAGTTCTGCACGATGATATTTTACACAGCGAAACAGATTCACAAGGTTGCTGTTAAAGTCGTTGTAAACTTCAAGGTCGGCGTGTTTTTCTTTACAGAACAACACCGAACCACCACCGCCAAATACCTCGATATATCGGTTTATATCGTCGGGAAAC
>CAMWGS010000089.1 GCA_947173865.1 uncultured Ruminococcus sp. | reverse complement strand
TGCCTAGTCTCGTGGGCTCGGAGATGTGTAATAGAGACAGATATATAATATATAGTAATGGTATTATTTTTCTGAATTCCGCAATACTTCCGAAAAATTCAGGCATCGGACAGTGAACAAGAAACTCATTGTAAATCAATCAAAACAGTACCATAAAAACACTTTTTCAAGGTTAATTGTATCACATTCAAATGTTTATGTCAAGCTATATTGAATATTAAAATTATGGAATAATATAAAATTCAGCAAATTATACAGTGAAAGTTATAAGCGAATTATATTGTTTATTGAATTTAACATTTAACGTTCACTTGAAAAAATCCATATTCACTGCATGAAAAAAGTTATTCAGAAAGGTGTTTCTATTTCGGAATAGCCTTGGATAATTCTGCATATTCTTTAGAAAAAAGGTTAAGGAGAAGTTTTCTATGAATAAAATCACACGAAAAATTATAGGCGGAACTGTTGTTTTCGGCTGTGCGGCTTTTGCACTTACGGCACTTACCCATATAAGCAGTAAATCAGACGAAGCATCAATGCCCGTTTCACTTATGTCCTATCAGGACGAAAAGCCGATTATTGTTCTTGACGCAGGTCACGGCGGAATAGACGGTGGCTGTACTGCGGTTGACGGAACTTCCGAAAAAGGAATAAATCTCAATATACTCCTTATGCTAAGGGACTTACTGACAATTTCAGGCTATGAAGTAGAGGTGACAAGAGACACCGACATATCAATACATGACAAGGGAGTTGAAGGAATAGCAAATCAGAAAAGTTCAGATATGGACAACAGACTTGAACTTTTCAACAAAAACGATAACGCCATATGCATATCAATTCATCAGAATCAGTTTACAGACCCCAAATACAGCGGTGCACAGATGTTTTATTCCGAAAGCAACCGACGCAATGAAAATCTTGCCCGTTCCATACAGAACAGATTTGTTGAATTTTTACAGCCCGATAATACACGTGAGATAAAACAGTGTGGAAAAGAGCTTTTTCTTTGCTATTACAGCAAAAATCCGACTGTAATGGTTGAATGTGGATTCCTTTCAAACCCTGAGGAAGCAGCTTTACTTACAACCGAAGAATATCAGAACAAGGTCGCATTTACAATATTTGCAGGAATAAACAGCTTTATAAACTCCAAATAATATTATTTGAAAATGCCATGAAAACATACAAAAAATATATTGACATCTACCGATAAAAGCAGTATAATAAATTTATATATATATAATTATTTCCGGTAAAAAGATACGGAAATCGAACGGAGGTATTTTCTATGGCATTTTGCAAATTCTGCGGCAGACAGCTTACAGATGGCGAAGTGTGTAATTGTCAGAGCCTACAGGGCAATCAATCCAATGACATGAACAACGGTTTTAACCCTACTTTCAACAATCAGTATACGGATTCAAACGACGGAGATATTCAGTCCGAATCCAAAGGCAAGAAAAAATTAACTTTAATGATTGCCGGAATAGCTGTAATATTTATCATAATACTTTCACTTCTTTCGGCTTTAATTGCAGGAAATTCCTACAAAAAACCATTTAACAGGATTGTCCGTGGTGTAAATAAAAACGACATCGAGCTTATTCTTGAACAGTTCATGACCGAAGATATGATGGAAGAAGTCAAGGACGAAATTGAAGACGAAACTGACGGTGACTGGAAGGAATTCTGTAAAGATGCCGAAGAAGTCATGGAAGAAATGAAAGAGTATCTTGAAGACGATTTCGGAAAGAATGTAAAGTTTTCTGTAAAATTCCTTGACAAAGATGACGCAAAGAAAAGAGAAATCAAAAATCTTGAAAAGCTCTACGCTCTTATAGACGACGATATTGAAATAAAAAAAGCTTACAAAATCAAGCTTGAACTTAGAATCAAGGGAAAAGACGACGATGAAGATATTAAGCTTAATCTTTATTCCGTAAATATCAAGGGTGAGGGCTGGAAAATTATGATTGACAACGATATTATCAACGACCTTGAAAACGGTATTGAAGATATAATTGATACCGATATTTATAAGGATATTATTGAAGACATTCTTTAAATAAAACAATGATTATCCGGAGAATATTATTTCTCCGGATTTCACTTTGTAAATTACAGTTATAATTCTTAGATTACAATATCTGTATTCTTTTCGTAATATTATCTTAATTGACATATTGTAACAAACATGATAAAATAAAACGTGTTCAAAAATTTTTTTTCGGGAGGATTTTTCAAGTGAAATTAACCAAACTTTCGTCTGTATTTCTTGCACTGGCTTTAACTGCCGTTGCTTCAGGCTGTTCAGAAAAAAAATCAGAATCAAAATCTGGCAATTCTGATATACTAAATGTTTCTCCAAGAAGTATTACATTTGAGTGGCAGCCTTTGTATGAACAGAAATTAAATGAATTCAAAGGCACAGATAAATTTTCGGAAACTGCCGTCAACGGTCTGGAAGAATCACGGTTTGACCTATGTGACCTCAACAGCGACGGCACACCTGAACTTATTATTTCTGCAAACAACGACCACACAACAATGTGTGAAGTTTTCACCGTATCAGGCGGTGAGGTAATCAGCATAGGCGAAATCGGAGAATACGGCTCTTTCACATATTATCCCGATTTCAGACTTATAAACCATGAATATTCGGGGGAAGGTTTCGTTTTGGGAAAATTCATCAGCTTCAACGGCAAGGAATTTAACGATGCCATGACTTATAGTGACAACAGCGGTTCTGCTTCAAAAGGTGCTGAAATAAAGCACGAAATCGACGGCAAGGAACTTTCGCTTCCCGAATATGATGAAGCTATGGAAATGTACAGAAACGCAAAAACAATTTCTTTAGGCAGAAAATATACTTTTGGTTCTGCCACGGTGGAATATGCTATGCACTGTTCGGAAAGCTGGGGAGCTGTCCTCACTCCGCCAGAAAAGGACATATTCAAAGAACAGCTTATGAAAAATCTCAGTATGGCACTTGAAACGGGTAAAGATGCCGCATTTGAATTCTGTGACCTGAACAATGACGAAATCCCCGAACTTATTGTATCAGAGGGTACAGGCGAGGATGACGGCTGTAAAATTTATTATATTTCAAATAACATACTTCTTGAACTTGACGGAACTTACGGTTATAAGGGAAAGTTTTCACTCGACAATGAACAGCTTGTATTCTATGTGACAGGTGCACCGTCGGGAAATGCCTGCTGGTCGCTCACAAACAATGATATTTCAAGCTTTAATGTTTCAAGAAGCCACATGGAATGCGGACGCAGATATGTTCTCAGCGAAGACTCCGTAAACGCTTCAATGCGTTGATTTTGCTATGGCTAAATCAAGATATATATATACCTGTAATCAGTGTGATTACAAAAGTTCAAAGTGGAACGGAAAATGTCCCTCATGCAATGCGTGGAACAGCTTTGAAGAAGAAATTTCCGTCCCTTCCGCCACTTCGGGACGTTCATCGTCAAAGTCTGCCCCCGACCTTTCGGAGCAGATTCTTGAACTTGAACAGATAGGCGTTGACAATGATGTAAGATACGATACAGGAATAGGAGAGCTTAACCGTGTACTCGGCGGAGGACTTGTAAAAGGTTCACTCGTACTTCTCGGCGGTGAACCGGGCATAGGCAAGAGTACAATATTATTACAGATATGTCAGTTTCTCGGAAACGAACATTCTGTGTTATACGTTTCAGGCGAGGAATCCGCAAGACAGATAAAACTCCGTGCAAAACGTCTCGGAGTTGATACGGAAAATCTTTATATCCTCACCTCCACCGACGCAGAAGCAATTGCGGAAACAATATCATCATGTACTCCCGATATAGCTATTATAGACTCAATTCAGACCGTAAGCATAAACAGGATAACTTCCAGCCCCGGAAGTATAACACAGGTCCGTGAATGTACAAATCTTTTCATGCATACCGCCAAAAATCAGGAAATTCCCATTATAATAGTAGGTCACGTAAACAAGGACGGTGCTATTGCAGGACCTAAAGTCATGGAGCATATTGTTGACGCTGTTCTTTACTTTGAGGGTGAAAGACACCAGAGTTACAGACTTTTAAGAGCAGTAAAAAACCGTTTCGGTTCTACCAACGAAATAGGTGTTTTTGAAATGATTGACAAAGGACTCCGTGAAGTTGAAAACCCTTCTCAGATGTTGCTTTCAGGCAGACCGTTAAATGTTTCAGGTACGTGTGTAGCGTGCGTTATGGAGGGAACACGTCCGATTCTTGCGGAAGTTCAGGCTCTTGCTTCAAAAACAAGCTATTCAGCACCAAGACGTATGGTAACAGGTTTTGACTTCAACAGGCTTAACATAATTATTGCCGTCCTTGAAAAAAGACTCGGAATATTTATGGGTTCTCTTGACGTTTATCTGAACATTGTCGGCGGTTTCAGGCTTGACGAACCCGCAGGAGATTTACCCGTTGCTATGGCTCTATACTCGGGTATCATGGACAAGCAGATTGACGAGGGACTTATTGCTTTCGGTGAAATAGGTCTCGGCGGTGAAATACGTTCAGTTTCACACATTGAACAGCGTATCAAAGAAGCCGAAAGAATGGGCTTCACTACCTGTATAATCCCGAAACAGTCGGCAGGTTCAATAAATCCCGAAAAGTATTCAATAAATATTATTCCTGCATCAACTCTCAAACAAGCATTTTCTGTAATAAAATAATGAGGACATATATTATGAATGAAATTGAAAAAAGTTTTTCTGCTTGGCTGAAACAAACAACAAGTCTATCTGATAATTCTATTTATAAATATACCAAATCTATTATCAGCATTTCCAATGATATGTTAGATTTAGGTGTTATATCTAAATCATTAATAAATATGAATAAAATAGAATTGGATTCAACTATACTAATTATTTTGAATAATCCTGATTTTATCAAGAAAGATAATCGTGGTAACCATATGTACAGTTGTGGATTAAAACATTTCAGAAGTTATAAAGCAATGCTGGGTGAAGAAGAAATAGATTATAAATCATTGATTGACGATATAAAAAAAGATAATTCAATATCTATTACAGAAAAAAACTCTTTAATAAAGTCAAGAGTTGGTCAAGGAAAATTCAGAGAAGCATTGTTAAAAAAATATAATGAAACTTGTATTATTACTGGTATCAATATTAAAACTCTCTTAGTTGCAAGTCATATAAAACCATGGGCAGTAAGTTCAAATACCGAAAGATTAAGTCCTGAAAATGGTTTACTTCTCAGTGCTACATATGACAGATTGTTTGACAGTGGCTTAATATCATTTGATAATTCAGGAATTGTTCTTATTTCAAAATATATTGATAATTTCAACAGATTAAAATTACATCTTGATAATAAAATTTCTGTAAATACTGATTTTTCAAAGGAAACAAAAATAAACCTTGAGTATCATAGAGATATTATATTTTTGAAATAATATATTTTCAATCTTGAAACAAGCTTTTTTCCGTAATAAAATAATAGGGGGTCAATGTTTGAAGATATTTTTCAGGGAATAATGTGCATACTGTCTGAAATCGGCTTAATAGTCTGTGCCACATTAACCCGAAACGGATATAAAATCGGCAATTACGAGTTATATGACGATACTGTTACTTCTGTAAATCCGGATACCCGAAATATAGACGTATCATACATCGTCGGTGAAACGTCTTACTCATACAGTTATAGTATTCCTAAATTGCAGGATATGCCCGAAGTCGATTTACAGGTAAATGTTATGACTTATTCGGAAATCCTGAACAAGTATTAACTGTATTTTTTCAGCGGGAAATTAACAGTAAACGAAAATATCAGGATAGCAACAGTTTAAAAAATAAAAAGACATTTATTTTTGGTGGGATTATCTTCCTGCTTACAGGACTGTACCTTATATTTAAAGGTTTTGAGATAATATAAAAAAGGACAGCTTATAGCCGTCCTTTTTGTTATGCGTGTACTTTTTCTCTGACATTATTTCTGACAAAAATTTTTTTGAAAATCGTTCTGACAAAAGGCTGTATAAAGAAAAGCTGTGAGAAGAACGCAAACGGGAAATTATAACATACAAGTTTGAGCCAGTTTGCAAGAAGTGTGAACACGTTGAAATCCGACATTCCGTAAGGGTAATAGAGTATTGCTGCTATGAAACTCATTACGGGACACATAATTCCTACTGTTGCACATATTATTGTTGTCTCAAACATAACGGGGTGCGTTTCTGCCGGATTGAAAACCTTACAGGCAAGTTTGAACGATAACGGACTTCCGACAAGAACTTCAAGAATATAAGCACAGCAAAATTCAATAAGTACAACCGCCCAAATCGGAACGCTTTTCCCTAAAACTGAAATTCCGCCCATAGAGTTTATGGCAGAAATAACCCCCGATTCACCTGTAAGGTTCATGAACATACTGCCGTTTATAACGTACAGGCTGTAAAAAACATATGCGTGTACCGTAATAATAACGGTAATAAATGCGAACATCATTCGCTGAAACTGATTCTGTGGCATAAAAATATCCTCCTGATTTCCGAAAATTAAGCAAAAAAATAACACGTATTCCAATGGATAAAACCTGAGCGGAAGTACGTTCCGTAATCAGATTTACATACCTATCGGTAAAACGTGTGTCGTTTGCGTTAATTTTCTATATATATTTTTTAATATTATATCATATTTTCCGCAAGTTGTCAATCGGAAATTTTTTTAAATCCTATTGACAAACATCGGGAAAAAGCGTACAATTTAACCATACCCCCAAAAGAAAGGAAGTCTTTTATTATGCATTATACTTACAAGACTAAAATGGTCTGCTCAAAGGAAATAAACTTTGACATTGACGGAAACATAATCACAAACATATCGTTTGTGGGAGGCTGTAACGGCAATCTTAAAGCTATTTCCAAGATTCTCGACGGCTGGACTGTTGAACAGATTGAAGAAAAAGTCAAGGGAAATACCTGCGGTGTTCGCACAACATCATGTGCAGACCAGCTTTGTCTCGCCGTCCGTGAAGCTTACGAGGCACAGAAAAACAACTGATTCACGAAAAAGACTGATATTTATTATCAGTCTTTTTATTTTATCTTTGTGCCTTAATATATTCTTCTTTAATTTTGTCGATTGTTTTTCCGCCAATACCAAAATTCTTATCTGATAATTCCTTAATTGTAGTTACAAAAAATTCCTGTGGCACTTTCATTATTTCGGAAGATACTTCTGTAAGTCTTTTAATCAATTCTTCTTTCTGTTCGTCGGATAATGCACCGCTTTCAACTGTAATATATGGCATTTTATCACCTCCGCAAATTATTATAAATAAATTTTATCAGAAATTTTTAAATATGTCAATAATTCAGCAATATATATGTCATAATACTTGAATATTCGGCGTAGAATTTCATATTTTCTCCTTTAGACAGGATTTTATATATTCACTTCCACTTCCGTTCCAATGGCAATATATGCATTTACCGTCTCTGAAAATATGTCTGCAATCCTGATAACCGTAAAGCACATAAGCACATCTCGGACAAAGTCCTTTCATTTCAGACGACGATTTCAGAAACTTACTTCCACATTCGTTACATATTGCAGTATTTATAGAGTCCATTTTAATCATTCCTCCTTTAAAAAAGCCAAAATGGTATAAATAAACTTTCGAGTTTCATACGTATAGCATGATTTTTCCAAAGTATAGCACATATTTTCTTAAATATATTCATTATCTTATTTTCCTGTACCATAACATTATAATATTCTTTAAGATATTTCGGATTTCTAATAGTAGTCTCTTTAATATTATGTTCTTCTATATTAAGAGTGTTAATTTTTTTATTTAAGAA
>CAMWGS010000088.1 GCA_947173865.1 uncultured Ruminococcus sp. | reverse complement strand
TTGAGGCTTGTCCTTTCTATATACCGAATCCGCAGGAAAACAAAGGTAGATGGTGTTCTGTTTTCAGCGAACCGGAAAAACCGCTTTATGTCGAGCTTGGTTGCGGAAAAGGCGGATTTATTTCACAGGCAGCACCTGCACACCCTGAAATAAATTTTGTTGCAATGGACATAAAAAATGAAATGCTTGTCCTTGCAGAAAGAAAGCTGGAGGAAGCGTATCAGAAAGAAAATAAATCTCCTGATAATGTACGTATAGCAATACAGAATATTGAAAGGCTTGATACTGCATGGGACGAAAATGACCGTGCGGACAGAATTTATATAAATTTCTGCAATCCTTGGCCGAAGAAAAAGCACAAAAAACGTCGTCTTACGCATACAAGACAGCTTCTCAACTATAAAAAATTCTTAAAAGGAGAAATATGGTTCAAGACGGACGACGACGAACTTTTTGAAGAATCGTTTGAATATTTTCAGGAAGCAGGTTTTGTTATAAAATTCAGAACATATGACCTGCACAGTGAAACGGGGATTGAAAATTTTGTGACGGAACATGAAAAAATGTTCACCGACGAGGGAAAGAAAATCAAGTTTCTTATTGCAGAACCGATTAAGGAGTAATGCTATGGAGATTGAGAAAAAAAGTAAAAATTTTTCTTTCGGTTTTGGGACTGCCCGTACAGCCGGTACAGGAAGTCTTTCAGAAATGAAAAAATCCGATTCTTATGAAAGCAGGATTATTGAAAATTTCCGAAAGAGGAAAAATATTACAGAAAAAAGTGTTAAACTTATAGCGAAATATATTAAACTTAAAAATAAATGACGGGAGGAATAAAATGTCCGATTCAATTCTTATAAAAAATATACGTGCGGTTGACACAAAAATTGATATGGTGACAGACGTTTTTATAGATAACGGAAAAATTTCCGCTGTCGGTAAAAATCTGAATTTTCAGGCAGACCGCATTATAGACGGTACAGAACTTGTGCTTATGCCGTCATTGTTTGATATGCACGTTCATCTTCGTGACCCCGGATTCACTCACAAGGAGGACGTGCTGACAGGCTGTAACTCTGCACTTGCTGGAGGTGTCACAGGAGTTCTTGCTATGCCGAACACAAAACCGCCTTGTGACAATCCCGAAACAATCCGTTATATTATTGACAAGGCAAAAGATACGGGTGTTGAGGTTTATCCTGTCGGCTGTATCACCAATGGTATGAACGGCGGTGGACTGTGCGACTATGAGGCACTTAAAAATGCAGGCTGTATATGTATATCAGACGATGGCAGACCTGTCGAAAATGCCGAATATATGCGTCAGGCACTTGAACTTTCCAATAAAAACGGTCTGCTTGTTGCATCTCACTGCGAGGATTTGAGTATAATAAACGGTGGTATAATGAACAAGGGAGAAACGTCCGAAAAACTCGGTGTAAAGGGTATGGACAGAGCGTCTGAGGATTATATTACCGCAAGGGAAATCATACTTGCTTCTTCTGTAAATGCAAGAATTCACATATGTCATGTAAGTACGGAAGGTAGTGCGGCAATTATCAGGTTTGCAAAATCAAGGGGAATTAAAGTCACCTGTGAAACCGCACCGCATTATTTCCTGCTTACCGACGAACTTCTTGAAAAGCGTGACGCAGATTACAGAATGAATCCGCCATTGAGAACATCCGAAGATGTACGTGCGATTATCGAGGGAATAAAGGACGGTACTATTGACTGTATCATTACCGACCATGCTCCACACTCATCCGAAGAAAAAGCTGATTTTGAAAAAGCTCCGAACGGCGTTGTAGGACTTGAAACGTCACTCGGTGCAACCCTTACCGCACTTTACCACACAGGCGAAATAACTTTGCAGAAAGTCATTAAACTTATGTGTGTGAATCCGAGAAAGATACTGGGTCTGGAAGTTCCTGAGATTTCAGATGGAAAAACCGCAGATTTGATTATTGCGGACATTAACAGAAAGTGGACTGTAGAACCCGACAAACTTCATTCAAAGTCACATAATACCGTGTTCAAGGGTATGACCCTCACGGGTAAAAATCTTATGACAATCTCAAAGGGTGTCATAAGATATGAAAATTTATAAAGAGAGGAAAGATTGACCATGTCATTTGACAGACTTATTGAAAAAATTATTGAAATGAAAAACCCGACTGTTGTCGGACTTGACCCCAAGCTTGAATATGTTCCTGCTTACTTACAGAAACGTTATCTTGAGGACGACGGCGGTACTCTCAAGGCCGCAGCAAAGGCTATTTTTGCTTTCAATCAGGCAATTATAGACGAAATTCATGACATAGTACCTGCAATAAAGCCACAGGCAGCTTATTATGAAATGTACGGACATTACGGCATAAAGGCTCTTGAAAAAACAATCCGCTATGCTAAACTCAACGGAATGTTTGTAATCACCGACGGCAAGAGAAATGACATCGGTGCAACTATGGAGGCTTACACAAATGCACATCTCGGTACTGTTAAAGTATGCGACAACGAAATAGAACCGTTTGCGGCTGACGCACTCACGGTTAACGGCTATCTCGGTACGGACGGTATTGAACCGCTTCTCAAAGTATGCCGTGAGAAAGACAAGGGTATATATGTACTTGTAAAGACATCAAACAAGTCAAGCGGTGAAATTCAGGACATGAAGCTTGAGAATGGTACACCCATTTATGCACTTATGGGTGATATGTGTGAAAAGTGGGGGGCTGATACGGTAGGAAAATACGGTTATTCGGCAGTCGGTGCTGTAGTAGGTGCTACATATCCCGAACAGCTTACGGAACTCCGTAAGAGACTTCCTCATACAATGTTCCTTGTTCCAGGCTATGGAGCTCAGGGAGGCGGTGCAGAAGGTCTTAAAGGTGGTTTTGACGAAAACGGTCTCGGTGCTATCGTAAATTCTTCACGTGCTGTTATGTGTGCTTACAAGAAAGAGGACTGCGACGAAAGAGACTTTGCTAAGGCTGCACGTCGTGAGGCTATCCGCATGAGAGATGACATCTGTTCATATATCAACCTTAAATAAGGTGAATTTTATGTATACATTCAGAAAACCAACCAAAGAAGAATTATCTGCTCTTGAAAACATGGGATTCAGTAAACTTTGCAGTGTATATGATTTAAAGGGTACAGACGAAAAATATTCACTTTTTTATGGAAAGCTGAGAACGGTTTTCGGCGAACCGGATTATACAAGTGACGATTATGAAAATATGTACAGCTATGATATTATGGCGGTCGGCGAAAACGGTGAAAGCTTTTATCTTGAAGTCTATCACGGTGCAAGCGGTGCATCTATCGGCGGTAAATCCTTTGACATAAGCAAAGAACAGGAAAAAGTATACATGAATGCCGCCGACGAACTTATAGCACTTATTGAGAGTGCAAATCCGTCCGACTATGTATGGGAGGGAATTTATGAAGATACTTCCGAAAATGTAAGATATACTGTTAAAGACGGCAAGGCTTATACAGAATCAGAATCCGCTGATTTTTAAAAAACGCTTCAACGGCGGTTTTACAATGGCGTGAGACCGCTATGAATATATCCAAAGAAATGAAAGGAATGGTAAAAATTGTCATTATTCAACCAAAGTAAAAAGGCTTATCTTATGCTTGCCAACGGGCAGGTATTCGAGGGGAAAAGTCTTGGTGCCGAGGGTACTGTTATCGGTGAGGTTGTTTTCACAACAGGTCTTACAGGATATCAGGAAACACTTACAGACCCCAGCTACTACGGACAGATTGTAACGCAGACTTTCCCGCTTATAGGAAACTACGGTGTTAATCATGAGGACAATGAATCCGCAAAGTCTTATGTAAGCGGTTATATTGTGAGAGAAGGGTGTGATGTGCCTTCAAACTTTCGATGTGAGGGCAATATCAGGGATTTCCTTTCAGAAAATAATATAGTCGGTATCTGTAATATCGACACGAGAAAGCTCACAAGAATCATACGTGAAACAGGTGTCATGAACGGTGTGATAACTACGGAGGATGTTTACTCAAAGAAAGATGAACTTCTTGAAAAGGTACGTGTCTTTGAAGTAAAGAATGCTGTAAAATCCGTTACAAACAGTGATATTCTCACATATACCGACGAAAACCCGAAATACAGGGTAATGCTTTTTGATTTCGGATATAAGAGAAATATCCGTCAGGAACTTGTAAAACGTGGCTGTGAGGTCATAGTAGTTCCCGCTGATACAACAGCGGTAAAAGTAAAGGAACTCAGTCCCGACGGAATAATGTTTTCAAACGGTCCGGGAAATCCTGCCGAAAACGTTGAAATTATAGAAAACATAAAGGAAATTCAGAAACTCGGCATATCAATTTTCGGAATCTGTCTCGGTCATCAGCTTATGGCACTTGCAAACGGCGGAAAAACCGAAAAGCTGAAATACGGTCACAGAGGTGCAAACCAGCCTGTTATTGACCTTGAAAGCGGTCTTACCTATGTTACAAGCCAGAATCACGGATATGCTGTTATAGGTGAAAGTATTCCTGCGGAAGTTGGACACGTTTCACATATTAACGCCAATGACAAGACGTGCGAGGGTATAAGATATACTGCCGTAAATGCTTTTACGGTGCAGTTCCACCCCGAAGCTCACGGTGGGCCTCTTGATACTGCGTATCTGTTTGATGAATTTGTTAAGACTATGGAAAGAGAGGTAAAATAATTATGCCACTCAGAAAAGATATAAAAAAAGTACTTGTAATAGGTTCAGGACCTATTGTAATAGGACAGGCTGCCGAATTTGACTATGCAGGCACACAGGCTTGCCGTGCCTTGAAACAGGAGGGTCTTGAAGTTATCCTTATAAACTCCAACCCTGCTACCATAATGACTGACAAGGCTATGGCAGACAAAGTTTACATCGAACCGCTTACACTCGACGTTGTAAAGAGAATAATCGAAATTGAAAAACCCGACAGTGTTCTTTCAACTCTCGGCGGACAGACAGGTCTTACGCTTTCAATGCAGTTGGCGGAAGAAGGTTTTCTTGAATCTCATAATGTAAAGCTTCTGGGTGCAGACCCCGAAACAATTCACAAGGCAGAGGACAGACAGGCTTTCAAGGACACTATGGAAAAAATAGGTGAACCGTGTATACCATCCAAAGTAGTTGAGACAGTAGACGACGCTGTTGATTTTGCTCAGGTAATCGGTTATCCTGTTATTGTAAGACCTGCGTTTACCCTTGGCGGAACGGGCGGAGGTATTGCACAGAATGAAGAAGAACTCCGTGACATTTCAAAGAACGGTTTAAGGCTTTCACCTATTACACAGGTACTTATTGAGAAGTGTATAAGTGGCTGGAAAGAAATAGAGTTTGAAGTAATACGTGACGCTAAAGGCAACGTTATTACAGTATGCTCTATGGAAAACTTTGACCCCGTCGGCGTTCATACGGGTGACAGTATAGTTATTGCTCCTGCCGTAACTCTTACCGACCGTGAATATCAGATGTTGCGTACTGCCGCTATCAATATTATCAAGGAGCTTAAGGTGGAGGGTGGCTGTAACTGTCAGTTTGCACTTCACCCGACGAGTTTTGAATATGCGGTTATTGAAGTTAACCCACGTGTTTCACGTTCGTCCGCACTTGCTTCAAAGGCTACCGGTTATCCGATTGCAAAGACAGCTGCAAGAATTGCCGTCGGCTATACTCTCGACGAGATTATAAATCAGGTTACGGGAAAGACTTACGCCTGTTTTGAGCCTGCACTCGACTATGTTGTTGTCAAGTTTCCGAAGTGGGCGTTTGATAAATTCGTATACGCAAAGAGGACACTCGGTACTCAGATGAAAGCAACGGGCGAAGTAATGGCGATTGGTACAAGCTTTGAGCAGGCTATGATGAAAGCTGTACGTTCGATTGAACTCGGTTTAGATACGATGAACATGAAAAAGCTTGAAAAATATTCAACGGATGAAATCCGTGAAAGGCTTCATATCATTGATGACGAACGTTCCTTCACAGTCTTTGAGGCTCTCAAACGTGGCATAACTCCTGAAGAAATTCACGAAATAACAATGATTGACAACTGGTTTCTGTATAAGCTTCTTAATCTTGTCGAGCTTGAAAAATGGCTTGCTGACGGTGAACTGACAGAAGATAAGTACAATACGGCAAAGCAGTACGGTTATCTTGACAGTACCATTGAAAGAATTTCGGGACAGAAATGCCCTCTTCGTAAGCGTGCTGTATTCAAGATGGTTGATACGTGTGCAGGTGAGTTCAAGGCTGAAACACCATATTTCTACTCAACTTTCGACGACGAAAACGAAGCCGCCGAATTTATTGAACATCAGAACTCAGGCAAGAAGAAAGTTATAGTATTCGGTTCAGGACCTATAAGAATAGGCCAGGGTATAGAATTTGACTACTGTTCCGTACACTGTGTATGGACATTGAAGGAACTCGGTTACGAAGCCGTAATCTGCAACAATAACCCCGAAACCGTTTCCACTGATTTCGATACGGGTGACAGACTGTATTTTGACCCGCTCACAAAGGAAGATGTTGAGTCTATTATAGAAACTGAAAAGCCTTACGGTGTGGTTGTACAGTTCGGCGGACAGACCGCAATAAAACTGACACGTCATTTGTCTGATATGGGCGTGAAAATTCTCGGTACTTCCGCAGACATGATTGACGCTGCCGAGGACAGAGAACGTTTTGACGAAATACTTGAAAAATGTGGTATACCTCGTCCGCAGGGGCATACGGTAATGACGACGGAAGAAGCTGTGGAAGCTGCTGAAAGTCTCGGTTATCCTGTTCTTTTAAGACCGTCATATGTTCTCGGTGGTCAGAACATGATTATAGCACATTCAAAATCCGATGTTATTGAGTACATAGGAATTATCACAAGTCACATGATTGAAAATCCTGTGCTTATCGACAAGTATATGATGGGTACGGAAGTTGAGGTTGACGCTATCTGTGACGGTGAAGATTTCCTTATTCCAGGTATCATGGAACATATTGAACGTGCAGGCGTACACTCCGGCGACTCTATTTCAATATATCCCGCACAGCATCTTTCCGACAGAATCAAGAGAATTATAGTTGAATATACAAGAAAACTCGCAAAGGAACTCAATGTAATCGGTCTTGTAAATATACAATATGTTGTATATAATCATGAAGTCTATGTTATTGAGGTGAACCCACGTTCTTCCAGAACGGTTCCGTATATAAGCAAGGTAACTGGAATACCTATGGTTGACATCGCAACAAAGATAATGTTTGGTGCTAAGCTGAAAGATATGGGATACGAAAGCGGACTTTATCCCGCAGGTGACTATGTTGCCGTAAAAGTTCCCGTATTCAGTTTTGAGAAGCTGACAGATGTTGACACAATGCTTGGTCCTGAAATGAAGTCAACGGGTGAGTGTCTCGGAATAGGCAGAAACCTTGAAGACGCACTTCTGAAAGGTCTTATTGCGGCAGGTTTTGACCTGAAACGTGAGGGCGGTGTGCTTATTTCGGTGCGTGATACCGACAAACAGGAGATTTTACCTATTGCCGACAAGTTTGAACGCATGGGATTTGAATTATATGCAACTTCAGGCACTCAGAGTGTTCTCAGCAGAAATATGATTGCTGCAAACCTTGTCAGAAAAATTTCCGACGGTGAGCTGAATGTTGTGACACTTCTTGAAAGCGGTAAAATCAACTATGTCATATCTACCTCTGCAAAAGGCAGACTTCCTGAGCGTGACAGTGTTAAAATGCGTCGTAAATCAATAGAACGCTCGATTTGCAGTCTTACGGCTATTGATACGGCAAAATCGCTTGCAAAAGTTCTTGAATCAGGACGAACCATAAACGACGTTGAACTTGTTGACATAACAGAAATATAATC
>CAMWGS010000087.1 GCA_947173865.1 uncultured Ruminococcus sp. | reverse complement strand
GTATTACACAAAACAGCATATACAGTATGCTTGACATAGTGTGTGCAGCGGTAATCTTTCTTGTGATTTCTCCTGCGTATTCGGACAAGTGGGTCACGACTGGCAGTGATGTTACTTCCGCACTTCCCGAAGTGATAAATGCAAGAATGAACTTTCTTTCAGGTACTATGAGAACAATCCGTACGGAATCCGAAAAAATTTCCGTCATGCTTTTCAGGAACAATGAAAAGAATATAAGTACACAGGAAGTTATAAATGCTGTCTGTACCTGCTGTGCTAATAAGTCGGAGTGCTGGCAGAAGAATTATTCGTCATCAAAGACTGGTTTCCGTAAGCTTTCCGAAATGACAGAGTTTTCCGCTGAAAATTTTCCCTATGAACTCAGACAGTGTATTTACAGTGAAGGACTTATGCGTTTTTATAAAAAGGTGGCAAGGGAAAAAGCAGAATCACGGCTTATGTCACTCAGATATTCAGAAAATATGTCACTTCTTTCCGAGCAGATAAAAACCATGGAGGAAATTATAGATTCAGTCGGCGAACCTCCTGACATCAGGTATTCAGCACCGATAAGCAAAATGGTCACGAACAAACTGAATAAATTCGGTTTTTTTCCGTCAGACATAATTGCATATTACAATTCGGGAAACCGACTTCATGTTGAACTGTATTTTAACTGTAACAATGCTCCCGAAAATTTTACAAGAGTCTGCGACCTTGTTTCAGATGAGCTTAAAATACATCTTGACTGTGCTTCTCCTGTAAATTCGGGTGAGAAAATACGTATAAGACTTTTTGAACGTCCTGCATATAAACTTGACGTTTACGTTGCTTCCGTATGTGCGGAGGACGCAGGTGAAAACGGTGATACATCGGCATTTTTCAGCGACGGTACGGGAATGTCGTATGTTATTCTTTCCGACGGAATGGGAAGCGGAAAAAGTGCTGCTGTTGAGTCAAGAATGGTTGTACAGATGTTCCGCCGTCTTATAGGAAGTGGTGTGAGCTATCATTCGGCAATAAAACTTATAAACTCTGTAATGGTCACAAAGTCTCCTGATGAAACTTTTGCAACTCTTGATGCTATCTGTGTTGACCTTGATACTTGTGGTCTTACTGTAATAAAATCAGGTGCATCCGCCACACTCATACGTCACAGGGGAAATGTCATGAAAGTTGTAGCACCTACTTTCCCGATAGGAATTTACAGCCGTTCGGAAACGTTTTCGTGTAGTTATGACTTTGAGGAGGGCGATATAATTATTATGTTTTCGGACGGAATCAGTGAGACCGAATACCGCTTTATAAAAGAACTCCTTCTCAGTACAAGCGACATTAAAAAAATTGTTGACGAAATATGTGCAAAGGCTGATGTATTTAACCCCACACTTCATGCCGACGATATAACTGTTATCGGTATACGTGCGGGTCGGTCATCTGAATAAATAATCATGTGTACATTTTAACAACGTTGAAAGTTATTGATATGAAAAATATGTCAATATGCACTAAATTTGTACATAAAAATTAGCGTATTGTCTGAATTTTTTACCCGATTTCTAAAAAAGCTTGAATAATTCTTCCATTTCTGCTAAAATGTATATAGCAAAGGAGGCTAAATTATGTCAGTTAAAAATACAAACCTTAATGATTTTCCACTTTATCTGTTTTATCAGGGAAAGAACTATGAGGCCTATAAATTCTTTGGTGTTCATTCGAGAAAAAAAGGCCGCACACGCCTGTTTACTTTCAGAGTTTGGGCTCCTAATGCTGTTAGCGTTTCAGTTGTAGGAGATTTCAACGACTGGAACAGGGACAGAAATCCCATGACTCTTATTGCGGACGGTGTATGGGAAGCTGAAATCTCAAAACTTCAGCAGTTTGATGTCTACAAATACAGTATCAGAACTAAAGACGGTCGCACTATTCTCAAATCAGACCCGTATGCAGCTCACTTTGAAACAAGACCTGATACAGCTTCAAAAATCTATGAGAGTGAATATCAGTGGAATGACGGCGAGTGGTTCGCACAGAAAAACAAAAAAAGCATATATAAGAGTCCCGTAAATGTCTATGAAGTTCATCTTGGTTCATGGAAAGTAAAAAAGAAGGACATTTTTATGGACTACATTTCATTTGCAAATGAAATTATTCCGTATCTTAAAAAAATGTCATATACTCATGTTGAATTCATGCCACTTACAGAATATCCCTTTGACGGTTCATGGGGTTATCAGGTAACAGGTTATTTTGCGCCTACTTCCCGTTACGGAACTCCCGACGATTTCAGAAAAATGGTTGATATGTTCCATGAAGCAGGTATCGGTGTTATTCTTGACTGGGTTCCTGCTCACTTCCCTAAAGACGCATCAGGTCTTTATGAATTTGACGGAACTTGCTGTTATGAATATACCGACGAACGCAAAAAAGAGCATAAGTCGTGGGGAACACGTGTATTTGACTACGGAAAAGCAGAAGTATGCTCATTCCTTATTTCAAGTGCAAATTACTGGTTCAACGAATTCCATGTTGACGGTCTGAGAGTTGACGCAGTTGCTTCCATGCTCTATCTTGACTATGACAGACGTGACGGTGAATGGGTAGCAAATATAAACGGCGGAAATGAAAATCTTGAAGCAGTTCAGTTCTTCAAGAATCTTAATGAAGCCATATTCTCAAATCACCCCGATGCCCTTATGATTGCTGAAGAATCAACGGCTTGGCCTCTTGTTACAAAGCCAACTGATGTCGGCGGACTCGGTTTCAATTTCAAGTGGAATATGGGCTGGATGAATGATATGCTTCACTATATGTCTCTTGACCCTATTTACCGCTCATTCAATCATGATAAACTTACTTTCTCATTCTTCTACGCTTTTTCTGAAAATTATGTCCTTCCGATTTCACATGATGAAGTTGTGTACGGAAAATGCTCGATGATAAACAAAATGCCGGGAGAGTATGAGCAGAAATTTGCTTCATACCGTGCTTTTCTGGCGTATATGATGGCTCATCCTGGAAAAAAACTTCTCTTTATGGGGCAGGAATTTGCTCAGGAAAAAGAGTGGAATTATCAGTCACAGCTTGACTGGAATCTTATGAAAGAATCTGCTTTCCATAAGATAATGATGAAATTTTCTGAAAAATTAAATAAATTCTATATCGAAAATACACCGTTTTGGCAGAATGATGATTCTTGGAACGGTTTCAGCTGGATTTCCAATGACGACAACAAGCAGAGTATAATTGCTTTCCGTCGTATAGACGATAACGGTGAAGAAATAATTACGGTCTGCAATTTCGTTCCTGTCGGACGCAGTGACTATAAAATAGGTGTTCTCAAAAAGGGCAGATATAAGCTTGTTTTCAATACAGATGCAACAGAGTTCGGCGGTTCGGGAGTAACCGAAAAGTCGTTCAAAACGGAAAAAATAGCAATGCACGGTTTTGACCAGTGTATATCAATGACACTTGCACCGCTTTCCGTAATTTATCTCAAGTATGCACCCGTGAAAAAGAGAACACCAAAAGTTACAGCAGAAACAGAAATTTCCGCAGAAAGTAAAAAAACGAAAAAGTCAGCAGAAAAAGATGATGCTGTTAAAAAGCCAAAAACCTCGACAAAGTCCGGACGCTCTGTCAAGGCTGAATAAATTCTGTAAACATTTCAGTACTAATCCGTAATATGCGGATTAAATGAAAACACTTTTAGGAGGAATTATATGTATACAAAGAAAAAATGTGTTGCTATGCTGCTTGCAGGCGGTCAGGGCAGCAGACTTTATGCACTTACTAAAAATGTCGCTAAACCTGCTGTTCCATACGGCGGAAAATATCGTCTGATTGATTTCCCTCTTTCAAACTGCACCAATTCAGGTATAGATACTGTAGGTGTTCTTACACAGTATCAACCACTTGTGCTTAATGAGTATATCGGTAACGGTCAGCCGTGGGATTTGGACAAAATGAATGGTGGTGTCCATGTTCTTCCGCCTTACGAAACACAGGCTGGTGCTTCATGGTATGAAGGTACTGCAAACGCAATTTATCAGAATATCCGTTTTATTGAACGTTATAATCCTGAATATGTCGTTGTTCTCGGCGGTGACCATATATATAAAATGGACTACTCGAAAATGGTTGATTTCCATATTGCAAACAATGCAGACTGTACAATTTCTGTTATAGACGTACCGAGAGCAGAAGCTTCACGTTTCGGTATCATGATTTGTGACGAACAGAATAAAGTTATGGACTTTGTTGAAAAACCGAAAGAGCCTAAGTCAACCCTTGCATCAATGGGTATTTATGTATTCAGCTGGGAGAAACTCAGAAAGTACCTCATTGAAAACGAAAACGACGCTAATGCAAAACGTGAACGTGGTGAAGCATGGTCAAAAGACTTCGGCAAGGATATTATTACTTCAATGCTCCGTGACAATCAGAGACTCTTTGCTTATGAGTTTGAAGGTTACTGGAAAGACGTTGGTACTCTTGACTCTCTCTGGGAAGCAAATATGGATTTGCTCAGCCCGAGTATACCTCTTGACCTCTATGACCCGAGCTGGAAAATATATTCAAGAAATAATTATATGCCCCCTCAGTATGTCGGCGACAACGCAAATATCGAAAATTCAATGATTGACGAGGGAAGCAGTATAGACGGAAATGTTGATTTTTCAATTGTGTTCTCCGGTGTTACTGTTGAAAAGAACGCAACTGTAAAATACAGTATTATTATGCCCGGTGCGGTAATAAAATCGGGTGCAGTCGTTGAGTACGCTATTGTAGGCAGTGACAGTATTATTGAAAGCGGTTCTCATATCGGTTTAGACCCTGAACAAGTTGAAAACAGAGATGATTGGGGCATTGCTGTTGTCGGTCACAATGTAACCGTTTCAGAGGGAAAGACTGTTGAACCAAAGCAGATAATCGGCGAAAACATATAACCGGAGGAGTTTTACTATGAGTGTTAATTATAATGTTTTAGGACTTATCTTTGCAAGTATGCACGATTCTTATGTGAGCGAACTGACAAAGCAGAGAACTATGGGGTCAATCCCTTTCGGCGGACGTTACCGTATGATTGATTTTCCCCTTTCAAATATGGTGAATTCGGGTATTTATGAGGTCGGTGTAATCACAAAGTCAAATTATGGTTCTCTTCTCGACCATCTCGGCTCGGGTCGTGACTGGGATTTGTCACGTAAAAAGGGCGGACTTCATCTGCTTCCCCCTTACAGCCAGACAGGTGGTATGTACAAGGGCAGACTTGACGCTTTAAACAATATATGGAGCTTTGTTGAACATTCAAAGGCTAAATACGTTATCCTCGCTAACTGCGACGTTGTGACTACTATTGACTTTACTCCTGTTCTTAAACAGCACACGGATACAGGTGCAGATATAACCCTTATTTACAGCAAGGGACTTTATGACAGCGAAAAAAATAACTGTGCTACAATTCTTGAATTCAACGACGAAAACCGTCTTAGTGACGTTCTTGTTGACCCACAGATTTCAGGCGAATGTAATATGTGGCTTGATATGATGATTATGAGCAAGGAATTTCTTAAGAAGATTGTTTCTGAGGCTGCAAGCCGTAATCAGCACAGCTTTACCCGTGAAATACTTCAGGGCAAAAGAGATGAATATAAAATCATGGGTTACGAACACAAGGAATTTTTCACAAGAATTGACAGTGTCCAGAACTATTACGCCGCAAATAAAATGCTTCTTGAAACAGAAAAGAGAAATGCCCTCTTTAAAAAGACTATGCCCGTTTATACGAAAATCGGTGATAACGGACCTGTAAAATATGGTCTTGAGTCAAATATTAAAAATTCTCTTATTGCAGACGGCTGTATAATTGAGGGTACTGTTGAAAATTCTATCCTGTTCAGAGGTGTCAAAGTCGGAAAGGGTACTGTTGTAAAGAATTCCGTTATTCTCCAAAGTACAAAAATAGGCGAAAACTGTAGTATTTCTTCAGTAATTACAGATAAGTGTGTTGAAGTCAGTGACGACAAGGTTCTTACAGGTTCTGAAACATATCCGCTTTATATAGGTAAAAACGGCAAAATCTGACGGGGTGACTCTCTATGAATATACTTTTTGCTGCCAGTGAGGCTGTACCTTTTGCAGCCTCAGGCGGTCTTGCCGATGTAGTGGGTTCACTTCCTAAATATATAAATGCAAAAGGTCATAATTGCAGTGTTGTTATACCGCTTTATGGTGCAATAAGTGATGAATTACGCTGTCAGATGACTTTTGTGAAAAATATTACTGTTGATGTTTCGTGGCGAAAACAGTACTGCGGAATATTCACAGCTCATCAGAACGGCATTGATTATTATTTTATTGATAATGAATACTATTTTTCAAGAGATGGTCTGTACGGTTTTTATGATGACTGTGAAAGATTTGTATTCTTTGACCGTGCTGTTCTTGAAATGCTCAGACATATTGATTTTAAGCCTGATATAATCCATTGTCACGACTGGCAGACCGCTCTTATTCCTGTGTACTATAATGTTTATTACAAGTATCAGCAAGGTTACGACGGTATAAAAAATGTCTTTACCGTTCACAATATTGAGTATCAGGGGCGTTACGGACGTGAAGTCCTCGACGAACTTATGGGTATTCCGATGTATAACGCAGGTCTGCTTGAATATGACGGGTACATAAATATGATGAAAGGTGCTTTTGAAACCGCTGACCGTATAACAACGGTAAGTCCGAGTTATGCGTGGGAGATTCTTGACCCTTGGTATGCTCACTCACTCGACAGAATACTTGTTACAAAGCAGTATAAGCTTAAAGGTATTCTTAACGGTATCGACTATGATATATATAATCCGCAGAATGATGCTACTATTGCAGGCAGTTTTTCGGCAGACGATATTTCAGGTAAAGCAAAATGCAAGAAAGCACTCCTGAAAGAGCTGGGACTTGCCGACGGTGATGAAGCTGTTGTGGGTATAGTTACAAGATTTGTCGGACATAAGGGAATAGACCTTATCAGATGTGTATTTGAAGAAATAGTCGGCATGGGCATTAAATTTGTCGTTCTTGGAAGCGGTGAAAAAATATATGAGGACTTTTTCCGTGAAATGTCGGCAAGATATCCCGACAGAGTTTCCGTGACACTCGGATTTGTTCCCGAACTTTCGCATAAAATTTATGCAGGTGCGGATATGTTCCTTATGCCGTCACAAAGTGAGCCGTGCGGTCTTGCACAGATGATTTCAATGAGATACGGAACAGTTCCGATTGTCCGTGAGACAGGCGGTTTGCGTGATTCCGTGCGTGATAACGGCGGTGTGGACGGAAACGGCTTTACATTCAAGACATATAATGCCAACGATATGCTTGACGCTGTAAAACGTGCAAAGCGTGACTATGAAGATAAAAAAGTGTGGAATGCACTGGTCAGACGTGCCATGAAGTGCGATTACAGCTGGGCATCTTCGGCTGATGTTTATATAAGACTTTACAATGACGTTATGTCAGTATAAATTTTTACCGTCGGTGTTTTGCCGACGGTAATTTTTTCGCTGTTTAATTACACAATATCCTAAAAAGACTTTTATTATACCTGTTCACTTTTCTGCCTGTCCATGTTATACTGTTCTCATAAGAAAGGAGAATAGTATGTTTAATACGGTTAAAAAAGTAAAAAATCAGGTCACCGACAGGACTGTTTATATGGAAGTATATGGTGAAAACAAAGTAGCTTACAGGGTGATTTCAGGACGCATAGGAAAAACAGTTACATATGGTATAGAAACAGAAGACTATAAAACAGGTGAAAAGGAAGTTATTCCCGATTTTTCCCTTAATATGGAAGATGCTGTGTGTTTTGTCGAAATGCTTATAAAAAGTAAGACAAGTCCTAAATATATGTA
>CAMWGS010000086.1 GCA_947173865.1 uncultured Ruminococcus sp. | reverse complement strand
TGTACAAATGCTGAGTTTTGTGTTATAATTAAAGTATATCATTTAGATGTGCTTTATAGGAGTTGAACGGTATGACATTAATTCAATTGAAATATGTAATCACAGTGGCAGGAGAACGTTCACTGAATGATGCAGCCAAAAAATTATATATATCGCAGCCAAGTCTTTCATCTTCGATACACTCACTGGAAAAGGAAATCGGTTTTGATATTTTCGTTCGTTCCAAGAATGGAATTACACTTACTACCGCAGGAAGTGAGTTTATTGGTTATGCTAAATCCGTTATGGAGCAGTATGAAATTTTGGATGAAAAATATATATCTCATGTGAACCGAAAAAAGCGTTTCAGCGTATCCATGCAACACTATACATTTGCAGTCAATGCCTTTGTGGAGCTGGTAAAGCAGTATGGTATGGACGAATACGAGTTTGAAGTACATGAAACAAAAACATATGAAATTATTGACAATGTCAAAAATCACAAAAGCGAGATTGGTATTTTGTATCTGAACGACTATAACAGAAATGTTATGACAAAGATATTTTCCGAGGCAGGACTTCATTTTATATCATTGTTTGAATGCGGTATTTATGTATATATGTGGAAAGGTCATCCTCTGGCAAAACAGACAGAAATTTCGTTGGATGAACTTGAAGAATATCCATGCCTTGGATTTGCACAGGGTGAGCATAATTCGTTTTATTTTGCAGAAGAAGTTATGAGTACCTATCAGTATAAACGCTTTATTCGGGCAAATGACAGAGCAACAATGCTGAATCTTATGGTGGGACTGAACGGCTTTACATTATGCTCGGGAATTATATGTGAGGACTTGAACGGGTCGGATTACTGTGCGGTAAAGCTGAAATCAGACGAAAAAATGACAATCGGATATATTTCAAGAAAAGACGCTGTATTAAGTCCGATAGGCGAAAAATATTTGCAGGAAATTGCAAAGTATCGGGAGGAAAATTGTCATGGAAAGGAAAATTGAAACAAAGTGTATTCATCTTTTGGAAGATGAGGAAGAATATATACATTACGGAGCGATAAGTTATCCGATTTATCAGACTGCAACCTATGCCCATTTGGGTGTCGGAAAGAGTAGCGGATATGATTATTCACGTTTGCAGAATCCGACAAAAGAACATCTTGAAAAAGTAGTTGCATCTTTGGAAAACGGCACAGATGCGTTTGCGTTTTCTTCGGGAATGGCGGCAATTTCTTTGCTTATGGAATTATTCAAGCCCGGTGACCATATTATTGCAGAATCCGATTTGTATGGAGGTAGTATTCGTCTTTTTCATAATGTTTCCGCAAAGAATGGTATTACATTTTCTCATATTGACTGCTTTAAAGAAAATATCGGGGATTTCATAACGCCTGCAACAAAAGCAATTTACATAGAAACTCCGACAAATCCAATGATGAATGTAACTGATATTTCCGCTGTTGCTGAAATTACCAGAAAATATAATCTGATTTTGATAGTTGACAATACTTTCATGTCGCCTTATTTTCAGAATCCTCTTGATTTGGGAGCAGATATCGTGGTACACAGCGGAACGAAATACCTGAGCGGTCATAATGATACGCTTGCAGGATTTCTTGTTACAAAAAGAGCGGATATCGCTGAAAAATTCGCATTTCTTATAAAAACGACAGGAGCAGGTCTTTCACCGTTCGACAGCTGGTTGGTTCTCAGAGGTATTAAAACGTTGGGTGTCAGAATGGAAAAGTCACAGGAAAATGCAATAAAAATTGCTCACTGGCTTAAAAAACAGAAAGTGGTTAAAAAAGTTATATATACGGGATTGCCTGAACATAGCGGATATGAAATTATGAAAAAGCAGGCAAGAGGTTTTGGGGGAATGCTGACATTTCAGCTTGAAAGCAAAGAATTTGCACTTTCAATTCTGAAAAAAGTTCGCATGATAAAATTTGCGGAGAGTTTAGGGGGAGTTGAAACGCTTATCACATATCCCACAACGCAGACTCATGCTGATGTTCCACAGGAAATTCGTGAGAAAAACGGAATTACTGAAAGTACATTGAGACTTTCTGTCGGCATTGAAAATGCAGATGATTTGATTTATGAACTTGAAAAAGTGTTTGAGGAAACGGAGCGTGAATTAAGTGGCAGAAAGAAATCTTGATTTTGATAAAATCGTCAGCCGAAAAAATACAAGGAGTCTGAAATATGATTTTGCAAAAAGACGTGGTATGCCGGAGGACGTACTTCCGCTTTGGATAGCTGACATGGATTTTGAAACATCATCGTATATTCAGGACGCTTTGACAGAACGTATAAAACATGGAATATTCGGATACAGCGAAGTGAAGACACAGTATTTCAACATTGTCCGTGACTGGATTAAAAAGCATCACAACTGGGATATTCAGGAAAAATGGCTTGTGAAGACTCCGGGAGTTGTATTTGCTATTGCGATGGCGGTAAAAGCTTATACACAGCCAAGTGACAGCGTTTTGATACAACAGCCTGTGTATTATCCGTTTTCGGAAGTTATTTCTGATAACGGCAGAAAAGTTATCAGTAACGATTTGTATCTTGGTGACGATAATCGGTATCATATTGATTTCGAGGATTTTGAACGTAAAATAATTGATGAAAAAATCAAGCTGTTTTTACTATGTAATCCGCATAATCCAGTTGGAAGAGTATGGACGGAAGCAGAACTGATTCAACTTGGTGATATTTGTGTCAGGCATGGAGTTATTGTTGTCAGCGACGAGATTCATCAGGACTTTGTATTTCATGGAAAGCATCATGTATTTGCAAATCTGAAAAAAGAATTTGAAAATATAAGTATTACCTGTACGTCACCGAGTAAGACATTTAATCTTGCAGGACTGACGATGTCAAATATTTTTATTCCGAATTATGAATTAAGACGTAAATTCCGTAAAGAAACTGACGGAGCAGGTATAAGTCAGTTAAACGTTATGGGACTTGTTGCAACTGAAACTGCATACAGCAAAGGTGAGGAATGGTATAGTGCAATGTTTACTTATGTTGCGGATAATATCAGATTTGTGAAACAATATGTTTCTGAAAATCTTACCAATGTTACCATGATAGATACAGAGGGAACATATCTTGTTTGGCTGGATTTCAGAAAAACAGGTCTGAGTGTTTCCGAACTTGATAATTTAATTATCCATAAAGCTAAAGTTTGGCTGGATAGCGGAAAGATTTTCGGTAAATGCGGAGAGGGATTTCAGCGTATTAATGTTGCTTGTCCGAGGGGTGTTCTGAAAAAGGCTTTGGACAGAATCAGAGAGGCACTTTATTCGTAATTTCCGATAATTATTCTGCAATATAGTTTATTTCAGGATTTGAAACTTGAAAATCATAGAGGTAATAACAATGAGAAAACATATATTTGAAGGAAAATTCGGACTGGAACGTGAAACACTCCGCATTGATAAAAAAGGTTGTCTTGCACAGACACCACATCCGTTTGATGATGAAAATTTGTCAAGGGATTTCTGTGAAAATCAACTTGAAATAATTACACCTGTCTGCAACAGTATTGACGAAGTAATGACAAGTCTTGAAAATCTTGACAAAAAAGCAAGAGCTGTTTTGGACAGGAACGACGAAACTCTGTGGCTTTATAGTAATCCGCCTCATATTGACAGTGAATCAGAAATCCCGATTGCCCGTTATGACGGTATTTTTTCCGCAAAGCATGACTACAGAATCAAGCTTGCACGTCGTTATGGGAAAAGAATGATGCTATATTCCGGAATACATTTTAATTTTTCGTTTTCAGACAAATATCTGGAAAGCTTTGACGCAGATAAAAATACTTTGTATTTTCGCTTGCTGAAACAGGTGAGTCGTTATAGCTGGCTTCTTGTATTGCTGACAGCGGCAAGTCCGATTTACAATATTTCATTTGATAATGATAATACAGATGATTTAGTATTCAGTGGATTTTCGTCCATGCGTAACAGTCGCAGAGGTTACTGGAATCAGTTTGTGCCACAGCTGGATTATTCCGATTTATCGGCATATATACAAAGTATTCAGAGTTATATTGACAAAGGTGTTCTGTTTTCCGCAGGAGAACTTTATCTGCCTGTTCGCTTAAAGCCGAAGGGTGAAAATTCGCTTGAAGCATTGCTGAACGGCGTTGACCATATTGAACTGCGTATGTTTGATTTGAATCCGTTGGAGGAACTGGGTATATCTGAAAAAGACTTGGAATTTGCACATTTGTTTCTAATTTATCTGCTGAATCAGGAAGATTTTGATTTTACTCCTGAATTACAGAAAAAAGCAATAGAAAATCATCAGTCAGCGGCTTTATATGATGTTTCAGAGGTGACGGTTGGAAATGTTTCAATGAAAAAAGCTGCAAATGATTTTCTTGATAAAATGGAAGCTTTTTTCTTGGATATTTCGGAAATTCATAATGTAATTACATATCAACGGAATAAGCTGAATGGTGAGAGAATCTGTGAAAAAATCAAAGCGTGGAGTGAAGTGTATGTGTGAACTTTTTGGATTTACTTCTGCTCATGAAACAGATATCCGTGAATATTTGAAAATTTTTTTCAGTCATGGTATACATCATCCTCATGGCTGGGGCTTAATGCGTGAAAATCATGGAAGTACAGAAATTTTAAAAGAAGCCGTATCTTCGGTGGAAAGTAATAAAATATATGGAATTATTGAAGAAACACTTCCTCAGAAAACAACTCTTGCACACATTCGCTTAGCTACAGTTGGTTCTGTTAAAACTGAAAATTGTCATCCGTATATTCAAAAAGACTATAGCGGAAGATGTTGGACACTGATTCATAATGGTACGATTTATTCAGGCAAGCAATTGATGAAATATCTGTATACGCAGACAGGCGATACGGATTCAGAGCGGATTTCCTTTGCATTACTTGACGAAATAAATGAAAAACAGCCGAAAACTGCCAAACAAAGATTTGATATTGTAGATAATTTTGTAGTTTCTCTCTCAAAACGCAACAAGCTGAATCTGATGATATATGACGGAGAATTACTGTATGTACATCAGAATATGCTTGATACTTTGCATTATAAATCTGAGAATGACAGGATTGTTTTTTCAACAAAGCCAATGGATAACGGTAACTGGAAATCGTATCCCATGACTCAGCTTTATGCTTTTAATGCAGGAAAAAAAGTATTTGAGGGAATAAAGCATGAGCATATTTTTGTACCTGCACTTGATTACATCACTGAAATGGATGCGATGAACATATAGACAGGAAAATGGAACAGACTTTTAAAAAGATGAATTGTAGTTTTTATGCAATTCATCTTTTTAAGTTGGTATTATAGAAAAAAGCTACAACAAGTAATAGAATATATGTATTTGACAATTCCTATAGAAATGATATAATTAGTAAATAAAGAAAAATTATCTGAATGAAAAAGTATAGAGGGTGATTTTTTGAAACAAATACGATGCTTCGGAGATTCCAACACATTTAGATACATACCTATAATTCAAAATAGATATCCTTGAGGTGTAGTATATTAAACGAAAAACTTGGTTTGGAAGATTATCGTGTTATTGATTTTAAAACGGTTTACGGAGCGTCAGCCGAGGTAATACGAAAGGGAATGTCAAGACTGGTAAATCAGGTATGAGTATATTCGTAAACAAGTAAAATTCTTGTTATTTCTGAAAAATTGTCTGATTTGTAAAGGAGAGTATGCGAAAAAGACCAATAGTATTTAAATGACTTCGGGCATAGATTACTTGCAGGAGCTGTGTTGAATAAAGTTTATGAAATTGAGAAAAAGGCGGTGTAGATAATAATAGAAATAATATGGTACGGCAGAGGCGGACAAGGTGCATTTACTGCGGCGAAACTTCTGGGAGCAGCGTATACATTAAAGGATGATTCGTATTATTCCATTGCATTTCCTTCATTCGGACCTGAACGCAGAGGAGCTCCTGTAAGAGCTTTTACAAAGCTTGACAGAAAGCCGATTTCTGACAGAAGTGAAACGGAAAAAGCAGATTATATTATTATTCTTGATGAAACTCTTTACAGTGATTCTTTGAAAAATCTGCTGAAACCGAACGGAAAAATAATTGTAAATACAAAATTGAAAATTAACAATGAAGTTTATTCATTTGACGGAAATTCAATTTCAGACAGTTTGAAATTACCGGTTGTAAATACTGTAATGCTTGGAACAATTTCAGCGTTGTCAGAAATTGTAGAATCTGACGATATATATAAAGCAATTGAATTGTATATGCCGAATCAGATACAGGATAGAAATAAAAAGGCAGTATTTTATGCCATAAAGGAGGTATCTGAATGAAGCCTTGTCTCAGAGAAAAAAAGCAATTCGGATTTGAAGATATCCCTGAAAATACGGCTTTTGATGCGGGGTATCTGGTATCTGTTAACAGCGGTTGGAGGAGCATAAAACCTGTTTTGAATACAGAAAAATGCATAGGCTGTATGCAGTGTTATCTTTACTGTCCTGACGGTGTGATTTCCATAGAAAACAAAAAAGCTGTAATTGATTATGATTTCTGCAAAGGATGCGGAATCTGTAATAAAATCTGTAAACTACGTGCAATTGAAATGGAGGCGGAAAGATAGTGGCTAAGAAACTTTTATCGGGCGACGAAGCGTTTGCCGAAGGCGTAAGACTTGCAAGACCTGAAGTTATATCTGCATACCCTATAACTCCGCAGACTATCGTTGTGGAACGTCTTTCAGAAATGATTGAAAACGGAAGTTTGAAATCCGAGTTCATACACGTTGAATCGGAGCATTCTGCATTATCCTGTGCAATCGGTGCAAGTGCGGTAGGTGCAAGAACTTTTACCGCTACTTCGTCTCAGGGACTTCTTTACATGGCAGAATGTCTGCCGTATGCGGCAGGGGGACGGTTTCCTATTGTGATGATGAATGCCAATCGTTCGACTGCTCTGCCTTGGAATATTTATGGCGACCAGCGTGACAGTATTTCACAGCTCGACAGTGGTTGGATTCAGGCATATGCGGAAAATGCACAGGAAAGTCTTGACCTTGCACTTATGAGTTACTACATTGCCGAACACAAAGACGTTTCTACGCCGTTTATGGTGAATCTTGACGGATTTGTTTTAACTCATACATACGAGACAGTATATGTTCCATCTTTGAAACTTGCCGACGCTTATCTTCCACCGTATGAAACAGAAAATAAACTTGATATGGACGCACCGAAAAATCTTGCTTTTTCGGCAGGACCAAAGCATAATTATATTTTCAAGTATAAGGAACATAGAGCTATGCTGAGGGCAAAAGACGTAATTGCAGAAGCAGAAAAGCGTTTTTATGAAATATTCGGAAGGCAATATACAGGGCTTCTTGAAACATATAAAACAGAAGATGCTGACTATATATTAATAACGATTGGAAGCATTGCAGGACTTTGCCGTGAAATTGCCGATGATTTACGCTTTTCAGGTAAAAAGGTCGGAGTTGTAAGACTGCGTTATCTCAGACCGTTCCCGACAGAAGAACTGACTTTGAAATTGAAAAATGCAAAGGCGATAGGTATTCTTGAAAAAGATATTTCTTTTGGAAATGAAGGAACTGTTTTTACAAACGTAAATTCCGCACTGTTTCAGTCGGGACTTAACATTCCGTCATACAATTTTATCGGTGGACTTGGCGGACAAAATATTTCACACGAGGATATTGAAGAAATTTTCAGCTTGATTGAAAAAGGAACAGAACGTGTTAATTTTATCGGAATCGGGGTGAGTGAGGAATGAGCATAACAGCAAAAGATTTGTCGAAAGATGAATTTTTTTACGGACATAAAGCCTGTGCAGGTTGTGGAGGAAGTCTTGCGGTCAGAAATGCTCTTAAAGTTCTGGGAAAAAATGCGTTTGCCGTTCTTCCGGCAGGTTGTATGTCGGCAGTCGGATTCAATTTCCC
>CAMWGS010000085.1 GCA_947173865.1 uncultured Ruminococcus sp. | reverse complement strand
GTATATTGTTCCATACGGAATGCGGGATTTTACCCTCAACCAAAAATGACTCGTCTTTTTTTAAAATTATTTCGTCGTCGACAAGTTTAATTCTTGCTTCACCTTTTGTAACGATAAATAAATGATTATGTTCATGTATATGTTGTTCCGCAGGCCCTCCACCGTTAAAGTCGATATAAGCTATTGAGCCGTCAATAATATTACCGACATTTCCGAAAAGTTTTTTTGCCTTAAAGTCAACATGATTGGGAGGTGTAATAAAATCGTTCATTATTAGATAACCTCATTAAATGTCAAAGCGTCTTTCATACTCTTTACGTACTCACCGACATATAACGGAGCATCTTTCCCGTATTTTTCGATAATCTTTATAATTGCTGAACCAACTATAGCACCGTCGGAAAGTCCAGCCATTTTTCTTGCCTGCTCGGGATTTGAAATGCCAAAACCAACAGCACACGGAACGTCTGTATTTTCACGGATTAACGAAACAATATCACCGATATTCGTGGTAATTTCACTTCTCGTACCTGTAACACCCAGACTTGAAACAACGTATATAAAGCCCTCCGCCTCTTTGGCAATCATGGCTATTCTGTTTTCGGAAGTCGGGGAAATCAGTGAAATCATGTCAACACCACATTGTCTTGCACAATCCGCAAATTCTTCTTTTTCCTCAAAAGGCATATCAGGTATTATAATACCATCCATATCCGTATCAGCACATTTTTTCATGAAACGCTCAATACCATAAGAAAACACTACATTTGCGTAAGTCATGAACACCATAGGAATTTTAACGTCCCTGCGGAGTTCGGCAACCAAATCAAAAATCTTGTCTGTAGTAACTCCGCCAGCCAAAGCACGTATATTTGCCCCCTGAATAACAGGACCTTCGGCAGTCGGGTCTGAAAAAGGTATGCCGAGTTCAATAAGGTCTGCACCATTTTTTACTGCTTCACGCACTACTTTTGCAGTAGTTTCAAGGTCAGGGTCACCGCAGGTAATAAACGGTATAAACGCCTTGCCGTTTTCAAAAGCATTTCTTATATTACTCATAAATATCCTCCCCTCTGTAGCGTGCAATAGCCGCACAGTCCTTGTCGCCACGTCCCGAAACAGTCACAATAATAATCTTGTCCTTGTCCATAGTGGGAGCGAGTTTCATGGCATAAGCCACAGCGTGTGCCGATTCTATAGCGGGAATAATTCCCTCAGTTCTTGAAAGATACTCAAAAGCATTTACTGCTTCGTCGTCCGTCACCGGAACATATTCCGCACGTCCTATGTCGTGAAGATAAGCGTGTTCAGGACCGACTCCGGGATAATCAAGCCCTGCCGAAATCGAATATACGGGTGCAATCTGACCATATTCGTCCTGACAGAAATATGACTTCATTCCGTGGAAAATTCCTATTTTACCCGTATTTACAGTAGCGGCAGTTTCAAAAGTATCGATGCCACGTCCTGCGGCTTCACAGCCTATAAGACGTACCTTTTCATCGGGAATAAAGTGATAGAAACTTCCTATGGCGTTTGAACCTCCGCCTACACAGGCAATTACAGCGTCGGGCAGTTTTCCTTCCTTTTCAATAATCTGAGCTCTTGATTCAAGGGAAATAACCGCCTGAAAATCACGTACAATTGTCGGAAACGGGTGCGGTCCCATAACCGAACCCAGACAATAATGTGTATCGCTTATACGTGAAGTCCATTCTCTCATAGCTTCGGAAACTGCGTCTTTAAGAGTTGCCGTACCTGTTTTTACGGGAACTACATCAGCACCGAGAAGTTTCATTCTGTAAACGTTGAGTGCCTGACGCTTTGTATCTTCCTCACCCATAAAAACAACACATTCCATGTCAAGAAGTGCTGCTGCCGTAGCGGTTGCGACACCGTGCTGACCTGCTCCAGTTTCTGCAATAAGACGCTTTTTGCCCATATTTTTTGCAAGCAAAGCCTGACCGAGAACATTGTTTATCTTGTGAGAACCTGTGTGGTTCAAATCTTCACGTTTGAGATAAATTTTAGCTCCGCCGAGTTCCCTTGTAAGTTTTTCTGCATAGTAAAGCAATGACGGTCTTCCGGCATAGTTATCAAGAAGTTCTGTAAGTTCACGCTGAAAATCAGGGTCATATTTATAATGGTTGTAAGCGTTTTCCAGTTCTATAATGGCATTCATGAGAGTTTCGGGGATATACTGTCCGCCGTGTACACCGAATCTGCCCTTTGACATATCAAATCAATCCTTTCTTCCGAGAGCTTTCGCAAACGCTCTCATTTTGTTTATATCTTTGTAACCGTCCGTTTCAAGTGACGAACTTGCGTCAACCGCATATGGTTCAAGCTTTCGGGAAATTTTTCCCACATTTTCGGGCGTCAGTCCGCCTGCGAGAAAATAAGGACGTTTTATATTTTCTATAAGCGAGTGGTCGAAAGTCTTTCCCGAACCTCCGCCCGAATCAAGAAGTACATAGTCTGCTGTTGATAATTCGGCCTTTTTAGTGTCGGAAATTTTTTCAATTCTGAAAGCCTGTATTATCGGCACATCTGTAAGTTTACGGAGATTTTTTATATAGCTTTCATCTTCCGAACCGTGCAGCTGAACTATATCAATAGTACTGTTGTTCACCAGTTCTGCTATAAAATCAATATCGGCATCGACAAAAACTCCAACAGAAATTATTCCTCTGTCAAGTTTCTGACGAAGTTCACAAGCTTTTTCAGGTGAAACATACCGTTTACTTTTTCCGGCAAACACAAAACCTATAAAATCAGGTTTAACTTCATTAGCGTACTCAATATCACATAAACGGCTTAAACCACACATTTTTATTTTAGTCATATATTTCCCCGCAGTTCTTCAAGCTTGGCGGTTTTATCGTCTGCCCTCATGAGAGTTTCACCGATAAGAACAGCGTCCGCACCTGCTTCACGGAGTAATTTTATATCGTCAGCGTTTTTCACTCCGCTTTCAGATACAAAAATTATATCTGATGGCACAAGTTCACGCATACGTCTGCTGTTGCCCGTATCAACAGTAAAGTTACTTAAATTTCTGTTGTTTACGCCGATAATACGTGAACCCGCGTTAACGGCAGTTTTTATTTCGTTTTCGTCGTGTGCCTCGACAAGTGCGGAAATTCCCAGTTTATCACAGATTTCTATATAATTCCTAATCTGTTCGCCCGTGAGAATCGAACATATAAGAAGTACAGCCTTTGCACCCAAAACTTTAGCTTCATAAATCATATATTCGTCAACAGTAAAGTCCTTGCGTATACAAGGTACAGAGACATTTTCGGCAATTTCCTTTAAATATTCGTCACTGCCCAGAAACCACTTTGGTTCTGTAAGAACAGAAATACAGTCCGCACCTGCTTTTTCGTATTCCTTTGCGATTTGCAGGTAAGGAAATTTCTCCGCAATGACACCTTTCGAGGGAGAGGCTTTTTTACACTCGCATATAAAAGACATACCGTCTTTTGAAAGTGCCTTTTCAAATTCAAAGTCCCACGTCGGCAGAGATAACGCACATTCTTTTATTTCGTCCGCAGAAATTTTCTGCTTTGCTGTTTCGACACGTTCAGAAGCGTGATTTGCAAGTTTTTCAAGAATAGTCATATTTCACACCTCAGCTATTGGAAACTTCAATAAGTTTTTCAAGCGTTGCAAGAGCTTTTCCCGAGTCGATAATTTCACCTGCAAGCTTCACACCGTCTGCCATAGAATCAGCTTTACCACCTATATAAATAGCAGCCCCTGCATTGAGAATAACGGCATTTCTCTTGTGTCCCGTAATTTCACCACTGAGAATTTTTCTTGTGATTTCGGCATTCTCAACAGGATTACCGCCCTTTAAATCGTCTTTTTCACATCTCTCGAAACCGAACTGCTCCGGAGTAATTTCATAATTTTTCATCCAGCCGTCTTTGTACTCACAAACTGCTGTGGACGCACTGAGTGAAATTTCGTCAAGCTTATCTGTTCCGTAAACTACCATGCCACGCTTTGAACCGAGTTTCATAAGAACTTCAGCAACAGGTTCAAGAAGTGACCTGTCGTAAACACCAAGCAAATGTTTTTTTGGATTGGACGGATTTGTAAGAGGCCCGAGAATATTGAAAACAGTACGTATACCAAGCTCTTTTCTTATAGCACCGACATATTTCATTGAAGTATGATATTTCTGTGCAAAGAAAAAGCAGAATCCCACTTCATTCAGCAACTGACGACATTTCTCGGGTTCAAGGTCAATATTTACTCCGAGAGCTTCAAGACAGTCTGCCGTACCGCTAAGAGAAGATGCTGCACGGTTGCCGTGTTTTGCAACGAGAATCCCAGACGACGCAATAACAAGTGCCGAAGTCGTCGAAATATTGAAACTCTGTGAGTTGTCACCGCCTGTTCCGACGATTTCGAGAAGGTCAAGGTCGTTCTCAAACTTTACGGCTGCGTCACGCATGGCTGCGGCACAGCCTGTTATTTCCTCAATAGTTTCGGCTTTTGTACTTTTGGTTGAAAGAGCCGCAAGAAATGCCGCATTCTGTGTAGGAGTAGTCTGACCTGACATAATTTCCGACACAACTTTATAAGCTTCGTCGTATGTCAAATCCTGTTTGTCAACGATTTTCATAATTGCTTCTTTAATCATTGCCGTCATCTCCGTTCATATTAATAAAATTAGCAAGCATAATTTTTCCGTCGGGTGTCATGATTGATTCTGGGTGGAACTGAACGCCGAAAATTTTATAGTCCCTGTGCTGAACCGCCATTATTTCACCGTCGTCCGCAACTGCCGTAACTTCAAAACATTCAGGAATTGTTTCGGGATTTGCGGCGAGTGAATGGTATCTTGCAACAGGTGCATTTTCGTTTATTCCACTGAAAATAGGACAATTCCCACTGAATTTTATAGTTGACTGCTTACCGTGCATAAGCTTTTTTGCATACGTTATCTCCGCACCGTAAGCCGCACATATAGCCTGATGTCCGAGACATACGCCCAATGTGGGAATTTTCTGACACACCGTCTTTGCCGCTTCAATAATAATACCTGCGTCCTCAGGTCTGCCCGGACCGGGAGAGATAATAATTCTTTCGGGAGCAAGTTTTTCTATTTCCTCAACGGTCATTTCGTCGTTTCTGATAACCTTTATGTCGGGACAGATTTCACCGATAAGCTGGTAAAGATTATACGAAAAGCTGTCATAGTTGTCAATCAGTAAAATCATAAATCTTCCTCCTCTGCGAGTTTAAGTGCGTTTATAACTGCCGCCGCCTTGTTTATACACTCCTGATATTCTTTCTCGGGTACTGAATCGGCTACAATTCCCGCACCGCTTCTTACAAAGACTTTTCCGTTTTTTCTATACGCAATTCTTATTGCAATGCAGGTGTCAAGATTTCCAGTAAAGTCGATATAACCGATAGCACCGCCGTAAATCCCACGCTTATTGTTTTCAAGTTCTGCAATAAGCTGACAAGCTCTTATCTTCGGAGCTCCCGAAAGTGTTCCCGCAGGAAGAACCGCACTTACTGCATCGAGTGCGTCGAATGTATCTTCAATAATTTCACCTCTCACTGTTGAACCAATATGCATTACATGGGAGTATCTTTCAATGCTGTGGAGTTTCTCAACCTGTACAGAACCGAATTTACTGATTTTTCCCAAATCGTTACGCCCCAAATCAACAAGCATATTATGCTCGGCAAGTTCCTTTTCGTCGGCAAGCAGACCTTTTTCAAGTTCAATGTCCTCTGTTTCGGTCTTGCCTCTGGGACGTGTACCAGCCAACGGGAAAGTATGAAGAACACCGTCCTCAAGCTTGACAAGGGTTTCAGGTGAAGCACCTGCAATCTCCACGTCAGTTCCCGAAAAATAGAACATATAAGGCGACGGATTTATAGTTCTCAGTACACGGTATGTGTTGAACAGACTTCCCTCAAATCCGGCACTGAGACGGTTTGAAAGAACAATCTGAAAAATATCACCCTCATGAATATGATGTTTTGCCTTTTCAACCATTTCACAATATTTTTCCTGATTGAAAAGCGGAGTAACCTCAGTAGTAAGATGGCTCGCAGGTTCTTTTGCCCTTTCACCGTTTCTTAAAAGTTCGGCAAGCTGTCTGAGTTCAAGCTGTGCCTTGTTGTAGCTTGTTTCGGGTTCACTCAGATTCATATTTGCAATGAGTATTATTTTCTGACGGAAATTGTCAAAAGCAATTACCTTGTCAAAAAGCATAAGGTCAACATCCTTGAAATTTTCGGTGTCCTCTGTTTCAATCCTTACCGACGGTTCTGAATATCCCAGAAAATCATATGAGAAATAGCCGACAAGTCCGCCTGTAAATGACGGCAGATAATCAAATTTCGGACTTCTGTAAGAAGAAAGAATCTGTCTTATCTGTTCTCTCGGGTCATTTGATTTCATCTTAACATCACCGATTGTAATGTCATTTCCTGCACAGGTAATTTCCAGTTTCGGTTCAAAACCGATAAAAGTATAGCGTCCCCATTTTTCCTTGTCCGCAACTGATTCAAGCATATAGCAGTGAGTGGAAACGTTTTTGAGAATCCTTACTGCCTCTATGGGCGTACAGATATCGGACATAATTTCACAGCTTACAGGCAGAATATCATATTTTCCACTTTCTGCTATTTCCTTGACTTTATCAAATTCAGGTAAAAAGTTCATAAATGCACCTCCAAAAATTAACAAAATAAAAAAGTCCCTGACAGATAACTAAAAATCTGTCAAGGACGAATAAAACTTATCCGTGGTACCACCTTGATTCATGGTACAAAGACCATGCACTTTAACGGGATACAGGCATATCCCTGACGGTTAACGCACGTCTTAACGTCGCAGAATACTCTGAAAAAATTTTCATTTGACTACGCCCTCAGTGGTCCATTTGATAACCTGTTTTTCGCCCGACTCTCAGCACCGCAGGCTCTCTGTAGAAGCATAATTACCTTTATCTCCACGTCAACGGTTTAATTATGTAAACATTATATCACCGTAATTGTGATTTGTCAAGTAGTAAACAATAATTTATTTTTTAAATATTTACAGTAAATTATCTTCTGAAAATATCACGCATTTCCTGTCTGAAATTTTCTTCTTCATATCTTCTTTCTGCTTCGGCATTTACCTGCCTGATTCCGTCGGCAATATCGGAAAGATTTTTTTCCATATTTCTGATGCGTTCTCTTTTTTCTTCTTCTTTTTCCATGCGTCTTACTTCACTTCTTAATTGTCTATATTTATTATCCTGTTCTTCACAAGCAGTATAAAAAGAATTTCCCCGTTCCATACTCCAAATAATACTGTTTATAATATTTGCAAAACACAATAATGTTTGCTGTTTTCCGCTGGCACTTTCTTCTCTGAAAATTATACGTCGCTGTTTTTCTGGAATAGCTGAAACAATTCTGTTTATCTGACTGTCCATATCAGCAAGAGGTTTTCTTAATACTTCCCATGTTAACTTTCCGTTCAATATCTGATGTGCAACAGATGCTTCTGATTTATTAGTTTTTTCAAGTCGCAAACCATAATCAATCCATTTTTTTCGGTCACTAATCCACCCATTAATATCCCCCACAGTTTTACAACCTAAAAATAATGTAAGGCAAACAGCTCCAATTGCCAGCAAAACAAGCAGTAGTCCCCCACCAAAAGCAAAAATCATATCTTCAAAAAAATTTAACCCTCCTGTATCAGCCAAATGTTCAATATGGTTATAGACAGAATAAGTAATAAATACAATCAAAATACTGATGATAACAGATATTATAACATAGAGAGGTCTTTTGTTTTTAAGTTTTTTCAATTCTGTAGGATAGGTAGTTTTTGAATTATAAATTGCCTCAACCCTTGCAATGTATTCAGAACAGTTATGCTTATTTCTGAGCAGTTCCTCAAGTGTTTTCAGGTCATTGACATTCATATGGTATTACCCCTTTCGTTATTATGTACGAGTTAATTATATC
>CAMWGS010000084.1 GCA_947173865.1 uncultured Ruminococcus sp. | reverse complement strand
CGTATCCTGCATTTTTCAGCAGTTCCGCAAGTTCTGTACGGATTGATTTGTCGTACTCAACAATATATATTTTACTCATATTATCTCTCCTTTGTTTTCAGTCGGCGATATTATAGCACATTTTATTTTCTTTGTCAAATTATTCCGCACACAAAGTAAAATAAACGCATAATATAATTCTGAGGTGATAATTTATGGTTATGTGTGCCACTGTACTCGAAGTAAATAATGACAGTCTGCTTGTACATGATAATGAAACCGAACAGGACGTTATTGTTAATACTTCCTGTGTATGCAGAATAAATGTCAATGACCGTGTAAAGATAGTATATAACGGAATAATGACAAACAGTCTGCCACCGCAGATAAGTTCTTCAAGAATATTCAGAATCCCATGCAACAGATTCAGGTGACATTAAAGGCGGTATTAAAAAATACCGTCTTTTTTTTATGAGAAAAATAAGAGTTTTATACGTCTAATAATATATAGTGCGGACTGGCATAACATTTTTACATATTGCTTGACTTTTCATTAAAATTATGATATAATTTTTATGTAAGCGTTCAGAATATAAGTCCGGATAATATATTAATAATTAAATAAAATGGAGGATTTGATGTTAAACATATTTCTTGCGGTGCTTATTCCTGCGTTTTTCTTCGGTTTTTCCTTTATAATTGATACAAAAGAGGGTTTACCGAATAAGAACGGGGAGAAAAGTTCTTCGGAAGTGTCTGAAGAAAAAATATTCCGACGGCACACCTTAATTCTGTTTGTGGCAGAAGTATTGATATTCCTGCTGATGACGATATTTTCAGAACATTTTATGTTCAATGACGGAAAACACATAAATATTTTTGCTCTTTGCATAACCGCACTGCTTCCGTTTGTAGCGGTTTCTTCTCCGTATATCTTTAAAAAAGAGAATATTTGCCGATTTTTCAAAAAATCAGCGGTATGTGCAATGGTTATTTTTGTGGCTGAGGTTGCGGTGTTCAACGCAAAGAGTTTTACGAATTCATCTGTTGATTTTACATTCACAGCCAACGATATTGTAACGGAAAACAATGCCGAAATAACAGACGGCAAAATCAATGTGACAGGAAATGCAGCAGTTGAAATTACAAATGTACCCGATGGTACTAATGCTCTTATTGTTGATATAAGTCAGAAACAGGATAAAAACAGTCTGCCGTTCAGCGTATCCCTTGCAATGAAAGACGGAAATTTCAGTCAGTCATATATAACTGTACAGTCAAAGTATACAAGAGCATATGATGAAGGTCTTGACTTTTCTTTCTGTCCTTATGAAAGTATAGTTTCACTGAAAATGTCATTAAGCGATATTTCAAACCCTGTTACTATAAAAAGTATACGTGCGGTAGGAGCTTTGCCTTTTGCATTTTCAATGATAAGATATTTTATATTGCTTGCAGTTGCTGTATTTGTTGTGGCAATAAAAGAATTAAGACTGTATAAAATATCATTTGATTTCAGAAAACGTTCACATATTATAATTGCAGAAATTATGGCGGTTGTCTGTACGCTGAGTACACTGGCATTTTTACAGCCCGAACAGGAACCCATTGAATATACGGGGGATTCCGCCACATTGATGAGCAGTCCGTATGCCCTTACGTTCGATGCATTCAAGAAACATCAGGTTTATCTTGATGTTGAAGCAGAACCAGGACTTGAAAACATTGAAAATGTATATGAATCTACACAACGTGTTGAATCGGGTCTTTTCTACCTCTGGGACTATGCGTATTATAAAGGTCATTATTACTGTTATTTCGGTGCTGCTCCTGTTATTACGTTCTATTTCCCTTATTACTGGATTACAGGAAAACTTCCGACACTGCCTATGGCAAATGCATTTTTTGTATTTCTGGCTGTATTTTTCTTCTGTCAGGCACTGCTTTCTGCTGTAAAGCTTCTTGCTCCGAGACCGAATATGCTTCTTCTTTTAGGAGCGATGCCTGCGGGTATGTGCTGTCTGGAAGTCTTTTACCTGCTTAACTGGACTGATATGTATTGTCTGCCCATTGCGTCCGGGCTTTGTTATCTTTTCCTGAGTATATGGCTCGGCATGAAAGCTTGCAGTATGAAAAAACGTATTCCGAAACTTGTCGCACTTGCACTCGGCGGAACGTTTCTCGCACTCTGTGTCGCTTCACGTCCTGGACTTGCTCTCGGTTCGGCAATTCTTATTCCGTTCTTTATGGGTATTCTTCTGAACAAAAAAGAAACGTTATCATATCGTATCACACAGGCTTGTTGCTTTGTCATTCCGCTTGTTATCGGCGGTTGCATGGTTATGTGGTACAATATGGCACGTTTTGGCTCACCGTTTGATTTCGGTGCGTCATATCAGCTTACCGTAAGCGACATACACGCAAATCGTATATCATTTGCAGGATTCTTTGGTATGTTATATCATTATGTTCTGCCGCTTCTCAACAAGAGAAAATCTTTCCCTTTCTTTGAACCGATGTTCTTCAGTACTGATAACTATGGTTCATATACCTATATGGGTGACGGAGTAGGTGCATTGACTTTCCCGCTTATATTAATGGGTCTGCTTATGATTCCCGTTGTTATTCAGAGGAAAGGAAAACGTTTTGCCTATGGTGTGACAAAATATCAGAGAAATGCAGTTTTTGCCGTATGCTGTTTTGTTCCGCTGTTTATAGGCTGGCAGGATTTTTGCCTTGGCGGAATAATAATGCGTTATATTATTGATATAATGCCTTTGCTTACAATAATAGCAGTGGTTGCCGTTCTGAGAAGTACGGTAAAACCCGCTAAAAACAAGTACCGCTATATTATCGCAGGTATTGCGGAAATGTCTACTTTCTGTTTCGGCTGGTTGGTTGCTATGGAACGTTCAAACGGAAATCTCGGCAGACATTGTCCGAATCTCTATGATATTGCGGAAAATTTAATTATATTCTGGCAGTAAATGCCACGAAAGGAAACGTACTATGAAAAAAGTTATTATTATCGGTGCAGGACCTGCGGGTCTTACAGCAGCCTATGAACTTCTCAAGGACAAGTCGGGTGAATATGAAGTAACTGTCCTTGAGGAAACAAATGCTATCGGCGGTATCTCAAAGACCGTTAATTACAAGGGAAACCGTATGGACATGGGTGGTCACCGCTTTTTCTCAAAGATTCCCGAAGTAAACCAGTGGTGGAGTGATATGCTTCCCATGCAGGGTATGCCTTCATATGACGATATTCTTCTTAAAAGAAAAACCCGTGTGAAAAAGGGCGGTCCTAATCCCGAAAAGTCAGACCGTGTAATGCTTACAAGACGCAGAGTGTCGCGTATTCTGTTTAACTCAAAGTTCTATGACTATCCTGTTTCACTCAAACCTGAAACTATCAAGAATTTCGGCTTTTTCACTACTATGAAGGTAGGTTTCAGCTATCTTTCCGCAGTAATTCACAAGCGTCCTGAAAATAACCTTGAAAACTTCTATATAAACTGTTTCGGTAAAGAACTTTATTCAATGTTTTTTGAATACTATACGGAAAATCTTTGGGGCAGACACCCGAGCGAAATCGATGCTTCATGGGGGGCTCAACGTACAAAGGGACTTTCAATTGTCGGAATTATAAAGGACTTTTTCGGAAAGCTTTTCAATGTCAAGAACAGGAAAGTAAACACTTCTCTTATCGAAGAATTCAAGTATCCTAAGCTTGGTCCCGGACAGCTCTGGGAAGTTACTGCTGACGAAATCAAAAAACTTGGTGGTACAATTATCATGAATGCAGGAGTTAAGAAAATTTACAAGAATGATGAGAATATTCTTACAGGCGTAACCTATATCAAGGACGGTGAGGAAATTCAGCTTGACGGCGATTATATCATTTCTTCAATGCCTGTAAAGGATTTGGTTGCAGGAATGAACGACGTTCCCGCAGAACCCGCAAGAATCGCAGCAGGACTTCCTTACCGTGATTATATGACACTTGGTGTTCTTATTCCTAAACTCAATCTTAAAAACCTTACCGAAATGAAAACAGTCGGAAATATCGTTCCTGACTGCTGGGTTTATGTTCAGGACAGACGTGTTAAAATGGGAAGATTCCAGATTTACAACAACTGGTCTCCTTATATGGTAAAGGATTTGAAAAATACTGTCTGGGTTGGTCTTGAATACTTTGTTAACGAAGGCGACAAGTTCTGGAATATGACAGAAGCACAGTTTTCCAAGTTCTGTGTAAAGGAAATGGTAAAGCTCGGACTTATCAACAGTCCCGACGAAGTTATTGATACACATATGGAAAAGGTAAAGAAAGCTTATCCCGCTTATTTCGATACTTATGACGAAATGGACAACCTTATCAGTTATCTTGATACTATTGACAATCTCTACTGTGTCGGCAGAAACGGTCAGCACCGTTACAATAATATTGACCATTCAATGGTTACTTCTTTTGAAACAGTAAAGAATATCAAGTCAGGCAGAAAGGACAAGTCTAATATCTGGAGTGTAAATACTGAAAAAGAGTATCACGAGGAGAAAAAATAATGAACGGCTTTCAGGAAATCAAGGATATTTTCCGTGAAAGGAAGTTCGGAAAGCTTTTCGTGGGCGATACCGAAAATACGCTTATACAGTTTTTCAGATATGTTTTTGTAGGCGGACTTGCTACTGTTGTTGACTGGGGAATTTCATATATTCTTTTCAGGTTCGTCTTTCACGAACAGTTCGCAGAACTTGCAAATTCTCTTTCATTCGTTGCCGGACTTATCGTAAACTATGTAATAAGTACATTCTGGATTTTTCGTAATTCAAAAGTGGAAAATCGCTTTATGGAGTTTTTGGGATTTGCGGCAATAGGTCTTGTCGGACTTTTCATGACTATCGGTATTACAAAGCTTTTCAAAATATGGCTTGCCGATAAAACAAGTCTGGTTCAGATTATAGCTAAAGTCGTTTCAACTGCCGTTTCGTTCTTATGGAACTTCTTTGCAAGGAAATTTTTGCTTTTTAGCGGAAAAAAAGAAACAAAATAATAATTAACGGACGCATATTCTGCGTCCGTTTTTTAGTGTTTACGGTATAACTGAGGGTTGAAATCTTCTGCTTTTGCGTGAATTTCTGCAATAAGACCTTCAAATTCCGTTTTGTCGAAATACGGTTCACTGCACGCAATTTTAAATTCCGTTTCCATATAAAACTGAAAATATCCCGTTTCAAAGAAACCGTTTCTGTAGTAGAAATTTCTTCTGCTGATTCTTTGGTAATTGTTTTCGGAATTTTTGTCCATTGCTTCAAAGTCAACAACAATATGACAATCGTGGCAGTAGGTTTTCAAAAGACGCAGTGCGTTTCCGCCTATGCCTTTGGAACGTTTTTCAGGACATACTGCAAAATAACATATATATGCACATTTTATGAATCTCATAATTATAAAAAATCCTGAAAATTCGTCATCTGTGTATATTCCGAGAATTTCCCTGCCTTCATCTTCCGAAAAACAGAACATATCTTCAACGGAAATTCTTTCATTTTCAGGAAAAGCCTGATTATTCAGCTTTTCAAGCAATAGAATGTCACATGAATTTTTGTTCATTTTAATAAGTTTTATATTATACATAAATTTCTCCTTTCTGTATGAAATTCCCCTGTCCGTCAGAACAGGGGGTGTAGTTTATTTCCAAAAAAGAAGTATTTTCTCAATTTCATAAGCTATTTCAGGGTAATCGAGGTGGAATTCACAGTAACGGAAAGCCTGATTTACGGACTGTATACCGCTTACGTAAATAGTCCAGACGAGAGAGAAACAGAAGAAAATATTTATAATTTTTCTGATAGTCGGATTTTTTGTCTTGAGGTAAAGAGTGAAAATTATAACATAAGCACCAAGCAACATCTGCCATGCAAAATCGGTCATATATCTTATTGCGTAACCGCTTTCCCATACCGAACATATAATAATCAGCGGAATTATAACGCAAGGGAATGCAAGATAAAGAGAACTTCTGATTTTTGTTTTTTTGTCGGGGAGTGTTTTAACTGCTTTTTCCGAAAGAAAATATGCAAACATAGGAAGTGCAAGGAAAAACAGACCGCAGACGTTATGGGTTGAAGAATAGTCATTGTAGAAAAATCCACCTACGCTCATATCCTGAAAATTGGCTGATACAAACGGATATTTTGTCGAGAATACAGGAACGTTGAAAAGGTAATTCCAGAAAGGAATAAGTGATAATCTCCAGTGGAACTGTGTGTTTCTGAAATCATTTATTGTAAGAGAGTATTGTATTCCGAACTCAAACGGTGAGCCGAATCTTGCGTAGTTATAGCACATCTGAATAATTCCGATACAAGCCATGGGAACAATGGCACACGCAAGGTATCTGATACTTTTTTTATTGAAAAGTTTTTTGTTTCCGTGTGCAAATCTTGGTAAAGCACATATCATGAACACAGCCGCACATATACAGTAAAGCACCGTTGTTGGACGGCTCAGAACAGCTACGGCAAACAGAAGTGATGAAACTGCCGTCTTTGAAAGGGAAATTTTTCCTTTGCCTATTATGTTGGCATAAATAAGGAAATAAAACGCCCACGTCATAAACGCAAATCCTGCCGACATCGCTACTTCATAGAAAAGCGGTCTTCCTATGCTGTACCATATACCGCTTATCATCTGTATTATTATAAGGCTTATTATAAACATTCCTGTCGGAATTGTAGGGAAAAACTTACGTATGAACTTCATGAAAAGGCATGAAAGTCCTATAATTCCGATAAGTGCGAAAATAAGGACTGCTGCGGATTCAGGAAAATAATATCCCGTAACAAGATGATAGGGGAGGAACAGCAGTATTACAGGTGCGATACCATAATATGAGTAGAATTTTCCGTCAAAGTAAACGTGGTCCCATGCATATGTGTAATAGTAGTCATCTTCAAACAGGGGGACTAATTCAGCTTCACGGTGTTGTGTATCGTAAGGATTATCAAAGGAATTGAGAGCTTCGTTCGGGGCTTTTATCAGATATGTTCTTCCGTCCTCGAAAGCGTCAACCAGTTGCTGTGTAACCTGAGAGCCTTCTGTTTTGGTAAATTCTTCTTTCCACGTCTTATCGTCAATTCTGTAATTTGTCACCCATACTGCCCATATGCAAGCCATTGCCGTAATGCATACAGTGACAGTACGGCAGAATTTGAGGTTTTCGTTTACACTGTTCTGCATGAACCTGCCATTTATAACTGCATGAATAAATACACTAAGTATTACTATGAGCAGAAATCTTATCCAAGAAATTTCAAACATTACAGGCATATTTACAGTTATACTCCTGATGTATGCAGTACCGAAATTCTGTGGCTTCAGCCTTACTTTCAAATCACCGACTTTTCCCGAAAGTTCACACTGCAAATACTGTGTCTGCATCTGTTTTCTTGATATTATGGTTTTTGCGATTTCACGTCTCGGAACTACAGTTGTTTCGTCCGTAGCGTCAATTGAAAAATCAACGGCTCGTGTATTTCCGACAAATACAATATCTGCATATACCGTACTTACTTGGCGGTCTATATTCGGAAACGTCAAAACAAGCTCGTCCCCGTTTCTTACAGCTATGTCTTTCTGATTACGTCTGTATATACCGCCCTTGTCCAGTATTGAACGGCTCGCCTCATAGGTAATTGTATTGTAGTCGCCGAACCACATACGATATGACGGTATATTGAATACAGTCATTTCAAGAACAAAAGCTATCAGAATCGTCTTTACTGCAAATGAAATTATCGGAAGTCTGCGTTTACTGTTGATAATACATAGTATATATACCGCCATACAGACAACACCCATAAACGTATATGCACCCGAATACATTCCGAAATCTATAAAATTGAATTTGTCCGTAATTGCAACACTGAACATGAAAACAGTCATTCCACGTACAATGCTTCTTATGTTTGATACAAGTGCAGTCGGTTTTGTTTTTTCGTGACTTTTTTTTTCTTTCAGAAAAAACGTTATATTAATTAAAGTAATAATCAATGCAGTATTGAACAGAAATGTATTGATCGGCATACGTCCAGTTTAGC